>JANLFZ010000009.1 GCA_024653385.1 Thermoguttaceae bacterium
GGGCGCTCGCGGGCCTTGCCCAAGAGGCTCTTCTTGGCCAGCTTCATGAGCATGCGCTCGGTGCCGGCCGAGACCAGCGACGCGGCCGTGCGCACCAGGATGCCCTCGTCGCGCAGCACCGGCGCCGGCAACTCCTCGACGCGCACCTGACCGGTCTTCATGTTCTGAAGGACTTGCTTCACCGGGCTCTCCAGATCGTGTGCGTCAAACGCGCCATTATCATGGGTGGTGCGTTTCACGCACGCGGCTGCTTACTTCCCGCTCCCTGCTCCCCACTCGCAACCCGCCCGAGCAGCTCGACCAGGTTCTGCGCCACCACCTCGTGACGCATTTGTTCGAACACCGGTTGCCATGCCTGGTGGATTTCGTCGCGGGAGGGCCGGCACGCCAGGTACTGTTGGAGCGCACGGCTTAGGGACTCGGGATCACCAGGGGGGACGGCCTGCCCGACTCGCCGATCGTTCAACACGTCGGGATGACAGCCCACCAACTCGCTCACCACCACGGGCAGGCCCGAGGCAAGGGCCTCCATCACCACAACACCCCACGGCTCGGTCAGCGAGGGCAGGCAGAACACGTCGGCCGCCGCGTACCACTGGGGCAGTTCGCCCGGCTGGCGAAAACCCACGAACTCGGCCCGCGACCTGCCCAATCGCCGAGCGGCCAGACATTCGAGATTGGTCCGCTCGGGACCGTCCCCAGCCACGACGAGGCGTGTGGGGGCATCGAGTCGGGCGAGGGCCTCGATCAGCACGTCGACGCCTTTTTTCCGGATCAGCCGGCCCACGAACAGCACCACCGGCTCGTCACCCCAGCCGAACTGTCGCCGCAACTCAACTCGCCGCGGCGCCAGCTCGAGAGCCTCCCGACGTAACGCATCCAAATCGGGCGAGTTGGGCACCAGGCATATACGATCGGCCTGGGCGCCGTAGTGCAAGAGATACTCCCGCGCAAGCCGGCCCGTGGGCAACCATCCCGCGGCATGGCGCACCGCCCAGCGGACCAAGGGCGTCTTCAATATGCGCCGCCACCACGCCCGGCGAAGGCTCAGAAAACTCTCGCACATCACCAAGTAGGGCACGCTCCGGCGCCGGCAGTCGCGCATCGCCCGGAGCATGGTCAGGTGGTTGTAGCCCCCCAAGACTACCGCATCGTACCGCGTCGCCCCGAGCCGGTCCGACACCGCCGGATTGTCGTACCATCCATCCAGCCCCGGCCATCGTCGCCGGGGCAGCACCTCGGCCCGAAACCGCATCTGCCAATCGACCTGCCACGGCCGATCTTCGCCGACGGCGGTGCAATAGAACACATCCAACTCCACCCCGGGCTGGCCGGCCACCGCGTTCCAGAACGGATCGCGGTACGGCGTCGGCTTCGGGGTGATTACGGCGATTCTCATGGGGGAGATAGTAGGTCAGGCACCCCGTGCCTGACGCTCTTGCGGTAAACAACCGTTGTGGCCTACGTCCTCTCTTGGCGTCGAGTACACCGCGCCCGACATGGCCGATGGCAAGAACCTAAGAGCATCTTGGGGATATCGTATCAGGCACGCGGCGGCCAACCTCAGCTTGGGTGTCAGGCACGGGGTGCCTGACCTACGGCTACTACGGCTACTACGCGCCTGCCGCCCTGGTCGCGCGCCTTTCCGTGTAGTACTCGATGATGTCGCGGATGATGTCGTCCAGCGTGTACCGCGGGGCGTAGCCGATTGATTCGCGGATCTTCGTCAAGTCGGGCACGCGGCGCTGCATGTCCTCGAAATCGGGCCCGTAGGCCTCCTCGAACGGCACCAGCCGAATCGGCGACTGGCTACCGGCCAACTCGATTACCCGCTCGGCCAAAGCGCGGATCGAAACCTCCTCGGCATTCCCGATATTGAAGACCTGGCCCCGGGCCTGGGAATAATCCATCAGGCGCACCAGGGCCTGCACCACGTCCTTGACGTGGCAGAAGCACCGGGTCTGCGTGCCGTCGCCGTACACCGAGAGCGGCTCGCCCCGCAGGGCCTGCTGCACGAACCGCGGTAAGACCATGCCGTACTGGCCCGTCTGCCGCGGCCCGACCGTATTGAACAGACGTGCCACGGTGACCGGCATGCGCGAGTGGTGCCAGTAGGCCATGGCCAGAAACTCGTCGAGGGCCTTCGACACGGCGTAGCCCCAGCGCCGCTTGGTCGAGGGACCGATCACCAGGTCGTCCTCCTCGCCAAAGGGAACCTTGCCCGACTTGCCGTACACCTCCGAGGTCGACGTGATGAGCACCGGCCGGCGGTACCGGGCACACGCCTTGAGCACGACCGACGTTCCATGGACGATCGTGTCGATGGTACGGACCGGCTGCTCGACGATCAACCGCACGCCCACGGCCGACGCCAGGTGAAACACCCGGTCGGCCGAGGCCACGCACTCGCGCACGATGGCCTCGTCGCCGATATCGGCCGAGACGAGCGAAAACAGCGCGTGCCCCTCCAGATGGGCGATGTTCTCGTGCCGGCCGGTCGAGAAATCATCCAAGGCCAGCACACTGTGGCCGCTGGCCACCAGCGCATCGCACAGGTGAGACCCAATAAAACCCGCACCACCGGTAATTAGAATACGCAAGGTTGGTCCTCTTGTGGAATAGATGCCCCTCAAGTGTAGCTTATGCGATCACCTGGGAAGGATGACACAGCGCGGTGCTACGGCCAAATCGAAGTGATGGCCGTGGTTTGCTTCTGCCGCCCACGCCATTCATTGCCGTTCACGGCATCCTGCCCGATCCGAGCGCAGCACCCAAACCAGCAGCACCCAACCCAGCACCATCAGCGCGTACATATGGTGCGGCGCGATGCAGAACCGCCACCAAGGCGATTCCAATAGGCGTTTCATGACACCGGCGCCCATGGAGTGCTGCTGTATCGTATTCGAAATCGGAATCAGAAATGGCGTGAGCAAGGCAAACACGACCAGGGCAAGCCTCCTGTTCCCACGACGGAGCAATTCCCAAGCAAGAATTGCCGTTATGCCGAGAATCGCCGTGTTATAGAAGCGGTTATAGGTGCACGTCAGCAGCAGCGGAGCGATTGCAGACACACATCCCAAAAGTCTCAAGTCCCGGTCGCAGCCTGGTCGGGCAACCAGCACCCAAGCGACGACGGCAATGGCAAGAAGCAGTAGACCGTAGCAGACTGCGTTGGCAGAGGAAGAAGACATACCCAGATCGTTCAGCGCGACGCTGAACGAGAGAAGCTGAAAGCGGTTCGGGTTCCACGCGGCAAACCACCGCTCGAAGCCCGAGTCGTCAAGGCCCCCTACCACACGCACTCCTCTTGTCAAAGACGCAGCGACCTCCTCTAACGCGATCCCCCTGGCGGCAAGTGCAATAAGCGCCGCAGCGTTCAGCACGCACACCAGCACGACGGCCACACCGGCGGTGCGCCATTTCCGCGCCAGCGCGAGAATGAAGAGAAAAGGCAACGAGAGGTTGTACTTCACGCTCACCGCCACGCCAAGAGCAACTCCCGCCAACGTCGGGCGCGGCATCAGTACAAGAACCACGGCAAGATACGTAAGCATCGCGGCCGGGACGCCTGGGTTGCCGACGCGAAACGAAAAACCGTCGAGCAGCACGATTGAGAGGCACGCCACAAATGCCTTGTCCCGGTCCAGCCTTTGCTTCAGATACCGGTAGCCTGTTACGAGACATCCGAGCTGGAGGAGCCACAGCGTGACTTTCCAGACGTACCAGGCAACAGCGATCGGAAAAAGTCCCAACGGCGCCGTCAACAGCAGCGCCGAGGGCAAATACGGGTTGATCCCGCGGTACGGATTGCCACCGCCTACGAATGCGGCACTCCACCTCCAGACCGTGGGGAAGTCGGGACCAGGCTGCGCCCTGCCGAAATCCAGCAGCGCTGTACGCGCTACCAAGAGCAGCAGCAAGGCGAACCCAGTCCAGGCCCACGGCCCGAAGGTGCTCTTCGGCCGCACGTCAAGTCCCGCACCACAGCAATCGTTCGCTTTGCCTGCGTTCATGTGTAACGCGGTCTCCCCGTTCCGATTGCTCCGGCCAGCGAGAGCCGGAGACTTGCATAAAGCCCCGCTGGAAGCAACACTTGGGATGAGCGTCTCTCAACTGCCGAGTCTCCAGCTAACGGTGCCGTCGTGGCGCGCTTGCGCAATCTTGTAGGATATGCCCGCGGCCAGGCTACCCCGGCGGCGCGCCGCGCCGCCTGGAACCTCGCCTGGATGCTCGGCGGCACGGCGCTGAGCCAGCTCTGCCTGCTGGCGGTGGTGCTCGTCCTCACCGGCGTCCTCGGCCGCGAGCAGTTCGGCATCTTCTCCACCGCGCTGGCCATCCAAACCTACATCGTGCTGTTCGGCTCGGCCGGCATGCCCGCCGTGGTCGTGCGCGAGATGGTCCAACGGCCCGCAGACCGGGCCGCCATCGCGTCGACCTTTCTGGCGATCGCCCTGTCGCTGGGCCTTGTATCGGCCGCGGCGATCGCGCTCGTCGTGGCGTTTCTCGGAATCTCGCCGGAAGAGAAGCTGCTCTTGGGCATCCTGTCGCTGGGCGCCGCGGCCGCCTGCGCGAACCCGGTCGCGCTGTTCGATGCACTGCACCGGCAGGCCCTGCCGGCAATCGCGATGGCGCTGGCCGACCTCGTCTTGCTCGCGTGCGTGCTGGCCGGATGGCATTGGGGCGTCCTGTCGCTGGTGCGGGTCGGCGTGCTTTTCTCGGCCAAGTGGGTTCTTCTGGTGTTGCTGCTCGTCGCGGTGGTGCGGCGCTTGGTGCCAGTCTCGCCTCGCCAGGTCCGATTGTCGGAGGTTTGCCAGTTGTGGCGATCGTCCTGGTCGATTCTCTTGGCAAGTCTCTTGGCGATGGTTCCGATTGCGGGGGGAACGCTCTTCGTGCGCTGGTTTCGCGGGCCTGCCGAGGCGGCGATCATGGGTCTGGCCACGCAGGTCTTGCAGGCGTACGTGATGCTGGCCGCGCTGGCCCACCGCCTGATGCGCCCCCATGTTGCAGGCGTCCACGGCTTCCAGAGATCGTTTATGCTGAAACTCGCGGCCTTCTACGCGACATTCCTAAGTTCCCTCTACGTGGGTGCCCTCGTGGTCGTGGAACTGCTCGTGCGCTGCTTTCTGCCGCCGGGCTACGCCGACGCCCTCTGGCCGTGCCGACTCGCCGCCACGGCCGGGCTGGTCGCGGGCACGGCCACGATCTTCCATAACTACCTACTCGTTCAGAAGCGCGAGCGGGCCATCCTCGTCGGTTACTTCGCCGCAGCGCTGTCGGCCGCGGTGGGCTCGATCGCAGTCACCCCCTGCGCTGGCGCAATCGGTCAATCCCTCGTGGCGATCGGAAGCCACATCGCCCTCTTGGCGCTCAATGTCTTCTTGGTTTCGTGTTCCACATGGCGTGCGCGCCCGTTGACCCGCGCATCAGCGAAAGATGCTGTCGACAGTGGTCCCGCCTAGTGTCCCGTGAGTCGGCGGTGCTCCCCAATGCGCCGGCGCAGAACCATGCGCCGTGCGGCCGTGTGGCACCCCAAGAGGACCGGTGCTCGCTCGTCACGCGTACCGCCAACCCTACCTTGTCAACATCGTACCACACCGGCGCGCCATACCGCTCCTAGGCCGACGCTCATCGCTTGGCACCGACGAACTGGATGTTCACATCCTCCAGGCTGCGGAGACTGTGTTCGAAGACAGCTTCAAGTTTTCCATAGCTTGTCTCGTACGCGTACACAGGCTTCCCAAGCATTGCGCCAAGCAACATGACGTGCAACCGATCCGTGTGTATTTCAGACGCATCGCGAACAGTCTCCACAAATACGTCTGGCAGTTCCTTTGCCACATCTTGAATGACAACTGCCGTACCGGGCCGCGCCCGCGTGACACTCTTGGCGAGGCGGCGCGCCCTGCGCCCAGCTTCAACGCGCCGGCACGCGATCTCCCACCAGAGACGGTACGGATCCGGAAGAAGCAAAGAGATTCCACGAGACAATAGACTAAGCTTCGCCGCGCCCTCGTGGTCGTCTCGGAAGCAGATTAGCACGTGCTCCCGGCGAGCCACGGCTCGGTGCTGGCGGATGAAATCTGATCCCCCAAGAAAAAGCGCAGGATCGTGCGAGAGCCCGACGTAGATTTGCCCACCAACCGCACCCTTCAGCACCTCGAAACTTGCCCGATCCCTCGCGAAGGCGCCCAGTACCCGTGTCGCGTGCGTGCGCAAGACGCTCTCCCAAGCGGTCTTTCCGCAGCGAAAAGTCGACGGCCCGATTAGCAGTTTGGCTTGCGGATACGAGCGCAGGATGGAGAGCCAGCAGTCAATCCCGCATTGCCATAGTGTGACGCTGCCGCCAGGCCAGACAACTACGTCAGCCGCGCTCGGGTCAATCGTGGTACGGATATTGAACGCTCGCAGCAGTTCTCGGAGCCCATCGACAATTAAGGCATCACCAGCATTTCCCATCTGCGGCTTGACGTAGCAAAGAGCATCCTTCTGTTTAACCAGAAGGCCGACGAATGGGTCATGGTCGGTGAATAACTGCGCGGTATTTTGCATTTTCACGAACGCCCAGCACAATGCGACTGGAATGCGGTAAGCCAACTGAACTTCAATCGCAGACGGGCCGGTATCCGGCCACGTCTAATGGCGTAGAACACTCTTGGTTTGGGCGGATTGGGCCCGTGGACATGAGTAACTGCATTCCCGGGAATCTAAGAGCGTGTCTCAAAACCGGTTCCAAATACAACGGAGGCACAAGATGCAGACCGCCAAAGTCAGGAATGCCTGATGGATATCGGCACGCCGTTCCCAGCGAAGCCGCAACCGGCGGAAGCCATGGATCCAGGCCACGCTCCGTTCGACCACCCAGCGGTATTTTCCCAGGCCGCTGCCATGGGAGGTGTTTCGTCTTGCCAAATACGGTCGGACACGCCTCCCAGCAAGCATGGTTCGCACCGCTTGGCTGTCGTAGGCCCGATCCCCGTACAGAGCACAGGGATACCGACGCGGTTGTCCAGGCTTCCCGCGAACCGGGGGAATGGCCTGGAGCAAGGGAACAAGCTGGGTGACATCATGCCGATGGGCGCCCGTAAGACGTGCCGCCAACGGCACGCCCCGACCATCCACCAGCAGATGATGCTTGCTCCCTCCCCGGCCCCGGTCGGTTGGATTGGGGCCCGTTTTTTCGCCCCCTTCCAAGGCACGCACCGAGGAACTGTCGACCACCGCATGCCGCCAACGCAGCTTCCCCCGGCGACGCAACTCGGCCAGCAGCAGGGCATGGAGCGCGTTCCAGGTGCCCCGCTGTTGCCACTCGGCAATGCGTCGCCAACAGGTCGAACGCGAACAGCCGAATTGACGCGGGAACAACCGCCAAGGGATGCCGGACTGAAGGACAAACACGATCCCTTCCAGAACGATGCGATCGTCCACCGGCGGCCGACCGCCTTTCGGTCCGGGCGACCTCTTGGGCGGCAGGAGCTTCTTGATGCGTCTCCACAGCGCCCTGACAATCTCGTGCACCTCCATCGCGCCACCTCGTGTCAAACTGGCAGACTCTTCGTGGATCTACCCTTTGGCACGGCTGTGGCGCAAAAATCGTGCCAAACAACAATCCAGTGTTCGAGGCGAGGTTTTGAGACACGCTCTAAGAAGCCGGCCGTCTACGAGCGTTGGCCTGGCACCCCTGGCGGCACACCTTCTGAGTTCGCGCCGGTGGCTGTGCTCGGACGAAGGACAACGCGGCGCAGGCGAGAGTAAGTAGATACTATCCACCACCAGGCCACGCTGGCCGTTTTCACCAGGTTGTGCAGCAACACGAGCGGCAGCACATACAGGCAGCGCGGCCATGATTTGCCTTTTAGGAACCGCTCGCTGTAGAGATGCGAAAGCACATGAAGGACAAAGCAAGCGCCCGGGACAAGCGCAAAAGGAACGCCGAACACGATCAATGGAAGTGTGATGATTGTCAGCGTGAGGAAGACGATATCGCGCCCGACGTAGACGGCATGCTTCCACCAGTAATATGCGGAACCCTGCCCTTGGGCCCACGCTTGGCGCAGGTACTTGCGAGTCGTCATGGGGTGGTCGTGGTGCACGACGGCTTCAGACGCAAACGCGAATTGGTGCCCGGCCCTGGCCAAACGCCGCGCCAGGTCATCCTCGTCCGCGCCGTAGCGCAGACCGGGATCGAAGCCAGTTTCCAGCAGCACGGCGCGCCGGAATCCCATGTTGCCGCCCACCAGACGACGGCGTTGAACCGAGTTCGACACCAGGCGAGTGCTTCCCAAGGCGGCCCATTCGGCCAAGTTCGACGGAGCGCGGTCCACAACGACCCCGGCGACCGCGGCGGCCCCGGAACGCACAAGCTCGGACACCATCGATGTCAGCCACTCGGGCTCGGCAGTGCAATCGGAGTCAATGAAGAACACGAAGTGGCCAGTGGCGGCCAGAATGCCGACATTTCTCGCGCCGCTGACGCCAAGGTTCGCCGGGTTGCTCGCGATCCGAACGGTCGTCTCGGGATGCTCACAAGCATACCGCTTGACAACGTCTGCTGTATCGTCGGTCGAGCCGTCGTCGACAACAACGATTTCGAAATTCGGGTAATCCTGAGCAACCAGGCTGTCGAGGCAGCGAACGACCTGATCCGGACGATTGTACACGCAGACGATCACGGAGGCCTTCGGTTGGGCCTCCGCAGATCGAGCGGATTGGGCGAAGTCTTGTGACATGGGCGTAACCGACTGCGGCGTGGGTACCGAATCATCTTGGCGCGCTAAGCCCCTGCGCTGCGCGCTACACTGCGCGATCGAGGCTTACGGCGGGGATACGTCAGCGCGCAAAAAAGCCAATAAACCACTCGGGGGGGGAGCATCATCAACAGCCGCTCGGCAGCCAGGCGCAAGCGATCGCCCACCTCGAGCCCGTCGGCGAAATGGCGGCGTTTGATTTCGATGGTCTGCGCCAACACGTCGCGCAGGTGAGCGCTCTTCGACGCCGCGTCGTGAATGCGGTAGGACACGAGCGTTTCGGCCACGTTGGCAAAGGAGCAACCCGCGCGCAGCATTCGGCACCACAGGTCGTAATCCTCGGTGTACGGCTTTCCTTGATAACAGCCGACCTTCATCGCGGCGGCGCGGCGAAAAAGCACCGCGGGCTGCGCGATTGCGTTGTACCGGCGCATCGCCCGGGCGATACGGTTGTGGTCGGCCGGATAGCGACGAATGCCGATCACGTTGCCCTCGGCGCCGATGATCTCCAGCCAACTGCCTACGACCGACACCGCGGGATCACGCGAGATGCGCTCGTACTGCCGGGCAAGGCGATCGGGCTTGGCGACGTCGTCGGCATCGAGCACCGCGATCCACTCGGCGCGGCTCAACTCGATGGCTCGGTTTCGCTGGGCGATCAGGCCGGTTCGCTCTTCGTTGCAGTGGTAGCGGATCCGCGGATCGCCCAGCGCGGGGCCAATCGCCTCGCGGCCCGAAGTCTCGGATGGATCCTCGACGATCACCAGTTCGAAGTCGGGCATGGTCTGGGCGAGGATACTTTCCACGGCCTGGCGAAAATAGCCCGGGTGAGGCCGCCAGACGCAAATGTTGACCGAGATCATGGGCTTATTCATGACGAGCAGCCGGCGGACGGGCATGGGCGCCGCCCAACTGGGCTTCTGCGAACGCCGTTTGACGCGCAAGCTGGGTGATTACGGTTTCCAGGCGCCGGTGGCGCGAGTAGAAATAGCGAGTCACGGCAAGGAGCGTCAACACCGTCAAATAGCTCACCAGGTCGGCCGCGCGGCCGATCCCCAGAAGCCTGGCTACCATGCCGGGTAGGTCGGGAAGCGCGATGGCCAGGGCCCCCGCCGACCAAATCCCCGCCCAAAAGAGCCCAGCCAGCCACCCGCTGCGCCCCTGACGCGCCCGGCGCAGACTTGCCAGCGCCGCCAGCGCGCAGATGGGCACGAAAACGATCTGAAACGCATTCATCGCAGCACCTTTTCGGCGAGGATCTTCAGGCCCAACCGCACGGCCGCCGAGGTCCGCTGGCCCTTGGCCAGAGAAGTTTCGGTGTAGCGGATCGTCACGGGCAGCTCGACGTATTTCAGGCCCGATCGGGCGATCTGGTCAAGGATCTCGCTCGCGTGCTCCATGCGGTTCATGGTGATGCGGATACGCTCGGCGCCCCGCCGGGTCATCATCCGGATGCCGTTGTGGGTGTCGCTAATCGAGATCCGCGACATAAGCCGGGTGAACCACACCGCGGCCTTGAGCATGAGTTTGCGCCCCAAGGGGATGCCGTCGGCGCGGCCCAGGAACCGCGAGCCTAAAGCGTAGTCCGCGCCCGATTCTCGTAGCGCCGCGAGCATCGCTGGCAGGTCGGCCGGCTCGTGCTGCCCGTCGGCATCGAAGGTGGCGACGTACTCCGCCCCTTGCCGCAGCGCGAACGTGATGCCCGTTTGCAGCGCGGCCCCCTGGCCCAGGTTCACCACGTGCCGCAGCACCCAGACCGGGTAGCGCAGGGCCGCCTCGGCCGTGTCGTCCGCGGAGCCGTCGTCGACCACGACGACGTTCTTCGCCACTTGCAGAAGTCCCTGGAGGACGCTCCCCAGACGCGACCCTTCGTTATACGCCGGCACCACGACCCAAACGTCGTCAGGAAGGCGATCAGTCATGGACGAGCCTCTTTCGCATCCGAGAGTTCCTCGGGGCAGGCGAGCCGCATCGCCTCGTGACGGCTCTGGCAAACCGATTCGCGCAGCTTGCGTCGGTGCGCACCGAGGGCCGCTTGCGAGGGCTCCCGCAATTCAAACATCTTCGCGTTGATGTGAAACTCCTGGATCGCCTTAAACATGGCGTAAATGAATCCGGGGCGGCCATCCAGAAAGCCCAACCGAACGAAATACATATAGACAAACCGCAATAGCGGGCGGCACGGCAGGCGGACCCACAGGCGCTTGAGCCACCGCTTGCGCTCGACGGGCGAACCGAAAAAGCGCGCCGGGATGGCCGACGAAAGGTCTTTGCCTGCGAGGAAGTTCAAACGCACCTTCGCGTCCCAGGTCGAGTAGTTGTTGTGCCGCTCGATGAAACGGTGAAGGTCTTTAAAGTCAAGGTGCAACATGGGCTCCTTGAGGTAGCCGGCCGTACCCTTGAGGACCACGTGCTCGTGGACCTCGACATCGCCGGCCGAGGCCAGCTCCTCGGTGTCGAGCCACTCGTACCGGCCCGCGTCGCGGCGCAAGAGGCGGAGGTTCCAGCTCGGGTAGTTGCCCCCGTGCCGGAGCCAGCGCCCCAGGAAAACCTGCTTGCGGTTCAGATAATAGCCCGCGTGCTTGGGCCCTTCGGCGAAGACCCGCTCGATCTCGGCTTGCAGTTCAGGCGTGATGCGCTCGTCGGCGTCCAAGAGCAGCACCCACTCGTTGCGCAAGGGCAGGTTGTCGAGCGACCAGTTCTTCTTGCGCGGTCCGCCGGGCTGAAAGTCGAACTGCACGACCTTCGCGCCGCGCTCTAGGGCCACGCGACACGTGGCGTCGGTGCTGTGCGAATCGACCACGAAGACCTCGTCGGCCCAGGATACGCTCGCCAGGCAATCGGGGAGATTCTTCTCCTCGTTGAGAACGGGAATGATCACCGAGACGGGCAGTCTTTCCATCAGACGGGACCCCAATCAGCCGAACGTAGGTCAGGCACACCGTGCCTGACATGGGTGGCGTCCAATCATAAGTGAGGCACGACGTGCATAGCCAACGGGCTGCTGTCAGGCTCGGCTACCTGATCTACGGGTAGGGGGTGGCATACATTCCGCTGCGTGTCAGGCTCGGGGTGCCTGACCTACCTGAGTCATTCGCCGGCGTTACGCGGCAGGGGTATCGGCCGAGTGCAGCACGCCCAGTCGGGCCGATAGCAGCCGGCCCGTACCCATCGGTGGAAGCTCGACCATGGCCAGTCGCCCGGCTTGGCTACCAAGCCATGCTTGACCGGATTGTAATGGATGTAGTCAGAGTGCGACTCGAGATCGGCTTCGTCGCGGATCGTGTGCTCCCAGAATCGCCTTTGCCATACGCCGCGGCGCCGTTCAGCCCGAGCCGACTCGCTTACGGCATGTTCGCACCCGCTGCCGGCCAGCCAAGCACGGGTAAACTCGCGTTTGATCCACTGCCATCGCCGCGAGTACGCCGCATCGCCAGCAGGCAACGCCCAGAGCGTATGGAGATGATCTGGTAACAGAACGATAGCGATGACCTGCACGGGGTAGCGCTCGAAGCACGTCCGCATGATCCGTCCGAGAGTGGCTCGCGCAACCGGCGACGCGAACAGCGGAGTTCGCCCGGCCGTCACGATCGTGAAAAAATAGGTTCCGCCAGGCACATAGTACCGCAGATAGACCGACATACGCCAGCTAAGGCCGAACGTAGGTCAGGCACACCGTGCCTGACATGAGTGAAGGAAAGAGTCTAACGGCTTCCTGAAGATAGGGTATCGGTAAGGTGTCAGGCACGGGGTGCCTGACCTACGGTTCGGTAAAGCGCGTCGAGTTGATCGGCCACTGCGGGCCACGTGAGGTGCTTTTCGACGTATTGGCGGCCGCGGCGGCCGAGTTCGGCGCGGTCGGAACGCAGCAGCCGCCGCAGGCCCTCGGTCAAGCCGTCGAGGTCGTCCGCGACGGTCAAGCCGCAACCAGCGGCGTCCACGTACACGTGGCTGGCGACCCCCGGCGTGACCACCACCGGCACACCATGGGCCATGGCCTCGACCACGGCCACGCCGAAGTTCTCGTCTTGCGAGGGCAGGCAGAACACGTGGGCGAGCGAAAAAGCGGCCGCCTTGTCGGGCCCCTGCACAAAACCGGGCAGCACGGCCTGGCCATTAAGGCCCGCCGCTTGCGCCCGTAGCTTAAGCCCGTCGGCCAGCCCGGCGTCCGGACCGGCAAGCACCAAGGCCAAGTTGGGCATTTCGTGTCGCAGACGGCAAAACGCCTCCACGAGCCACTGGGGACGCTTCTTCTCGTGCAGCCGCGAGAGGAAGAGCACCACGCGCTTGCCGCGCAGTTGCGGAAAGCGGCTCAAGAATGCCTCGACCTGCTCGGGCAGCGGCGCGTCGGGCAGCTCGACGCCGTGCGGCACGACGGCCAGGCGGCAGCCCGGGGCGGTGCGTCCGAGGTGCTCGGCCTCGGCCTGGGAGGTCACGTGGACCGCCGCGGCCAGGCGAAGGTCGCGGCGGTGGAACAGGCGCAGGAAGACCCGCTTCCATTGGGCCATGCCCTTGGCCAGGCATGCCTCGTCGAAGCTGCCGGCAGGCCGAACGATGTAGGGGATGCGCCATTGGCGCGCGAGCTGGGCGGCGCGGATCGTGAGGTGGCTGAAGGCGCCATGGATGTGAACGACCTCGGGCCGGGTCTCCGGGCTGGCAAGACGGCGCGCGAGCAGTCGGATGGTGTGGGGACAGTACGAGAACCGCGACCAGGGCCGGCGCCGGCCCCACGCCCGGCCGATGAGCACCTCGGCCCCCGCAAACGCCGGGTCGGCCAGCATTCGGGCGACGAACTCGTCGCGTGGGGCCCAGGGCTCGGCCGACTGGGCCGTGGTGGCCACGATCGCCACCCGATGCCCGCGGGCCACCTGCGCCCGGACCAAGCCGCGCAGCGCGTTACTCGGCCCGCCGGAGCGAGGATCGAGGCTGTGGAGAATGTGGAGGATGTTCACGTCGTTGCCGACCGACCTGCGGTAGCTGTCTGGACGGGTACAAGCGCGGTTGCGTTCACAGCCCGGGCAGACGCCCGCTGCGCGGTCCGGGCGTGCTCGCCGGCATGGCGCACCGATTCGAGCAGGCCGAGGCCGAATCCGAACAGGAAGGTGTTGACGTTCGAGCCGTGCAGCAGGTTCGATTCGGCGATTCCGTGCAAGGCCAGTCCCGCCACGATTCCGGTGGCCAAGTAGAAGGTCGTGCGATGCGCCGGCGCCAGGCCGCGAGTTCCGTGCATGACGCGCCCGAGGATGCGGGCGCCGGCTACCAGCAGCAAGAGTCCGCCGACGACCCCGGTCTCCGCCAGAACCTGAAGGTACACGTTCTGGTAGTTACTCGTGCTTCTTCCCTCCCGAGTGAGCCAGCCGTGTCCCAGCACCGGGGCGTCGAGAAACCGCCGGACGCCGGCCTGCCACATCCCTGCGCGTGTGTTCTTCTCGAAGTCGGCAAAACGTTCGAGGGCCACCGCCTCGACCGATGCCGACCAAAGAACCAAGAGCACGGCGATGACGGCGACCGGCGGGACCACGCGGCGAGGATGCGGGATCCACGGGATAAGCTGAATGATTCCGCCCAGCAAGCCCATGGCCAAGGCCGCGCGGCTGCCGGTGGCCAGGATCACCGTCAAGAGCACGGCGGCGCCCAGGGTGCCCAAGATGCGCCATGCGCCGTGTTCCGTCATGGCCAACCAGACTGCCAGAAAAAGGTAGCCAGCAGCCGTCATGCCGACCGCGTTGGCGTTCATGCCGAGATACGCCAAGCGCCCGACCCGGGTGAACTCTGTAGGGTTGGCGCGGTACTGCTGCAGCACCAGGCCCGAGGCAAACACGGCCACCACGCCCAAGACGCGCATTGCCCGCCGCAGCGTGGGCGGATCGCCCAGCGACACGCCCAGCGCCAAGCCGAACACGATGGCCGAGAGGAAGATTCCCTTGTATAGCACGCCGGCCAAAGGAAAGGGCGACCAAGCCGCGGCCACCACGTAGAGCACCGCCAGCGAGAGCACCGTGACGCTCGTTGCCCCGGCGCGCCGCAGAGCCCCGGAAGCGACCGCCAGCACCGTGCCCAAGCCGCAGATGACGATGCGCGCGATCTTGAGTCGCGGCGCGGCTTCGAGTTCCGTGGCCACCGAGAGCGGGGCAATTACAAAGAAAGCCGCCGCTACCAGCACTGCCAGCGTTGTGGCGGCGGTACGGCCGGGCGCTGCGCGATCTGCCGATCTGCCGTAGTAGTTCATGCGACGCTGGTCACGCAATTAGAGACCCCGCGCCGGCGGTCGCTGCCCAAGTGGCCTGCAACCATGCGGTACGTGGCCGCGGTGATCCTGACGTTGCTTTCCCACGAGAAGCGCGCCGCGGCCTGGTCGAACGCCGACGGTTGGAACTCGCCCGATCGGCCGAGCATCTCTTCGATCGCGCGCGATAGCCCGGCAACGTCGTCGGGTGCGGCCGTGATGCCCACCGGGCATGCATCGAACACTTCGCAAAACGTCGGCAGGGCGCTGGCCAACACGGGGCGACGGTGCGCAATCGCCACGTTGAGCACCCCGCTTTGTGACGTGAACCGCGAGCTGTAGGGCAGGGCCATCCAGTCGCACAGCTCGAGGTAGTTCGGCACTTCGTCGTAAGGAATGTACTGCGGAACCCACTTCACACTCTCGGAGATGCCTAGCTCTTCAGCCAGTTGTTGCAATCTCTCGACCGATGTGCCCTGCTTGGGTCGCCCGGCCACCACCAGGAATAGCCGGTCCTTGAAGGGGGCCATGGCCCGAAGGAAGAGATCGAGGTTCTTGTCGGGCCGGATGTCGCCGAAGAACAGGGCCACCTGTTTGTCCAGGGGAATGCCGTAGCGGCGGCGGAGGGTTTCTTTGTCGGCCTGGGGCTGGCCGTGGGGGTACGGCCCGTGCGGCACCACCACGACCCTCTCGGCCGGGACACCGGCGAAGTCCACCAGGTCGGCCTTCTGGTGCTGGCTGTGCACGAACAGGGCATCGCAGGTGCGATAAAGTCGCTTGAGCTGTTCCAGCTCGTAGCGGTGCCAGATCAGCCCTTGCGAGCGGCGCACATCGTGGGCCGTGGCGACCAGCCTGAGGCCGCTGCGCGATAGCGCCCGCGACCACAAGGCGAACGTCACGTGGGGAATCGTCGAAAGG
The DNA here is from genome assembly GCA_024653385.1 of Thermoguttaceae bacterium. Classification (GTDB taxonomy): domain Bacteria; phylum Planctomycetota; class Planctomycetia; order Pirellulales; family Thermoguttaceae; genus JANLFZ01. Next base: position 15,889 of record JANLFZ010000009.1, read on the forward strand.
TGCAAAATGTGCGCCCCGGTGGAACGCGCTCGGCGGATCGCGCGCAGCGGGTTGACCAGCAGATTCAACGCGAACCGCAGGCGCCGGCGCCAGGGCGTGGGGTGGGTTATTTCGCGCAGGCCGGGCCAGATCGCATACGTGGCCTGGTCGCGATAGTGGTAGCTGGGGATGCACGCCAGCTCGATCTCCAGTTCCGGAAGTTCCGCCATGTGCGTGATCAGCTCGTGGGCGTACCGCCCAATCCCCCCGCCGGGAAAGGCGAAGTAGTGCAGCACGCGAATACGGTCAGACGGAGGCATCGAGAGGCTGGATTCCCGATTGCGTCGTAGGACGGCCCTTCCGGGCCGTCGTGTTCTTCGAGACGGCCTGGAAAGGCCGTCGCATTCCTCTTCGAGACGGCCTGGAAAGGCCGTCCTACGGGTCATTTCACCTACGCCTTGGCCACTGCAACCGGCGCGCCATCAGCTTCGGTCTGCTCGGTATGCTTCCCGCTCATCGTCCCGCGGTAGATCGCCAGCAGGCGCTCGATGTGTTGCGACGGCAAGAACCCGTCGCGCACGGTGGCGAGACCAGCGCGGCCCATGGCCAAGAGGCGTTCGGGCGAGGCCAGCATTTGGCGGATCGCGCCGGCCAGGGCACCCGGATCCTTCGGCGGCACCAACAGCCCGTTTTCCTCGTGCCGCAGCCACTGGCGCACCCCGCCCACGTCGCTTGCCGCCACGGGCACGCCCGAGGCCATCGCCTCCAGGCCCACAATGCCCAGGGTCTCCGGGCAGATAGAGGGAAACGCGAACACCGAGGTCTCAGCGAACAAGCCCGGCACCTGGTCGCGGCGGGCCCAGGGGCGCATCTCCAGGCGGTCCCCACAGCCTGCCTTACTGGCCAAGCTTGCCACCTTCTCGGCCGTGCCGTCAGTTATATCGCCCACGAGGATGCCTCGCACCCCGGGCAGCATCCCCAGGGCCCGAACGAACACATCGTATCCTTTGATGGGCCGCACGCGGCCGAGGAAGAGCACCGTCGGTCGATCGGGCAGCGGCCGAGGCTCGTCGCGCGGCTCCAGCGGACAGAAATAGGGTAGCGTGCGGGTCTTTTCCGCGGCGAATCCGTGGTCCAGCAGCCGCCGGCGGACGGAATCGCTCGGGCACAGTACCGCGGCAAAGCGGTCTTTCCACGCCACGAACTGCCGCACGCGGCGGTAATACGCCAGGGCGTATCGCGGCCGGGGCGTCATGCAGTGCCGCAGAGCCGTGACGGCAAAGCACCCCAGCCCGGCCCGCCGATTGCAAATCGTCTGGGTGCGCCGGTGGAAGAAGCTTGCCGCCGGGCAGAGGTACAGGTAGTCGTGACAGGTGACCACGGTTGGCCCGTAGTCGAGACACGCCCGCAACACGCCCAGGTTGTATACGCGGTGGACGTGAACCACGTCGGGGCCGATCGCCTCGAGCAACGCGGCTACGCGGGCGTGGCCGGCCGCCTCGGGCTTGCGCCCGAACTCGGCGATCTCGGGCACGTGATGAGCCCGGGCCACGAGACTCGCATCGCCGTGCGCGAAGGCATAGTGTTGTTCGACACCCCCGGCCTCGAGTAGCGGCAGGAGGTGAAGCAGGTACGTCTCGACGCCGCCGGTCCAGTCGAGGTGCTCGTTCAGGTGCAGGATGCGCATTGCGTCAGCCCGTGCGAAGGTCGCGAAACCGCGAAAGGACGAAGACGCGAAATCTGCGAGAAGGAAAGGAAGTAACGTGCCACCGGCTCGCGCCCCGTAATGCTTGCCGGCTCCCTGCTTTCGCTCTTTCGCGTTTTCGCGATCTACTCCGTGTGGTGGCCGTTCGTGCCCGGCCAATGGATGGCTGCCAGGTAGTTGTTCCACGCCTGCCGGTCGCAAGCCGCCGATGCCAATCGCGGGCCGAGCCGGACCAGGTCGCCTTGGGCCAAGAGAAAGGCGCCTAGCGGCGTCTGCGAGCGGCCCAGGGCCGATCGGGCCAGATTGCGCGGCAACTCGGCCAGCACGTAGCGGGCCAGTCCCGAGATACGGCGGGGCCAGGTCCACCGCGCGGCGTAGATTACCCGGTTGCGGGCAATCGAGCGGGCGCGGCGGCGAAAGGCGGCGGCGTCGGTGGTCACCGAGCCCGCGAAGTGCGCGATCCGCCCGTGCGCGCAGACCGCCACCCGGTAGCCCGACTGCCGGATGCGGCGGCAGAGGTCGTAATCCTCGTAATAACTGCCGAAGATCGGGTCGAACGGACCGGCCTTCAAGAGGGCCTCGGTCCGCACGACCATTGCCGCGGCCGTCACCACGGGCACCTCGTAATACTCTCCCCTCTCCCGACTCGGGAGAGGGGCCGGGGGTGAGGGCATTCCCCCCCTCTCCCGTTCCGGGAGAGGGGCCGGGGGTGAGGGCGGCCGCTCGCCGAAATCTCGCCGAAAATCCTCCGACCGCCGCGCGCATTCGAGAAACGCCTGGTCCCAGCCCTGCCAGTCATAGGTAGTCACCAGCGGCGTGACGGCCCCAAGCTCCGGGTGCTTGCCAAGGCAATCGAGACATGCATCGAGCCAGCCCGGCGCGCTCAGCGTATCCTGGTTCAAAAAACACACGGCCTCGGTGTCGAAGTCGACGTGCCGCAGCGCGAAGTTGTTGGCCTTGGCAAAGCCCAGCGGGCGCTCGCATCGGAGCACGGTGGCGTCGAACCCGGCCAGATCGAGCGACTCGATGCAGGTGTTGCCCGCGTTATCGACGAGCACCAGCCGCACCGGCCTTTCGAGCGACTCGCGCAGGCTCGCCACGCACGCCGGAACCCAAGCGTCGCCGTGGTAGGCCACGAGGATGACGGTGGCGGCACTCACGGACGGGCCCCGCTCGGCCCAACCACTTCCTCCACGATCCGGCAAATCCGCTCCTGATATACCTCTTCTCGGTAGCACGCCTGGGCCTTGGCGCGGGCCGCGGCGGCAAGGCGCCCGGCCAGCGCCCGGTCGTTCAACAGGCGCACTAGCGACGCGGCCAAAGCGTCGGCATCGCCGTAGGGGACCAACAGGCCCGTGGTTTCATGCTCGATCGTTTCGCGCAGGCCGCCCACCGCGGTGGCGACCACCGGCGTGCCCACGGCCATGGCTTCGATCGCCGTGCGGCCGAAGGACTCCGACCGGCTGGGCACGCACACCAGGTCGCATGCGCGGTAGAACGCGGGCATGTCGGTCAGCACGCCCGCAAAGTGCGTGCGGTCGCGCAGGCCGAGTTGGTCGATGCGGGCTTCGAGGCCCTGACGGTACGCGGGCCGGCCGTCGCCGGTGATGGCGAAGCGGCAGTCGGGGACCGAGGCTTGGATGCGGGCGGCGGCCTCGACGAACAGGTCGTGTCCCTTGACCGGGCGCAACGTGCCCGGCACGCCGATCAGGCGGCCGCCCATGGGCAGGCCCAGGGCAGCCCGGCACTGGTCGGGCGTGCGGCAGTCGTCGAAAAACGCGGCGGTCACCGCGTTGGCGACAATCTCGGCCCGACTGCCCGGGCCGGGACCGCACACGTTCTCGGCCACCGACTCGGAGATGGCGACGATGCGGCTCGGCAAGCGGTTGACGATCCATCGGGCCAGTCGTTTTCCGCCCAAGGGTGGGTGCATCTCGCCACCGACGTCGTCGAACAGCTCGCGCAGGTGCCACACCGTGGGGATTCGCAAGACCCTCGCAGCCGCGACCGCGGCAAACCCGGTCAGGTTATTCACGTACACCAGGTGGGGCTTCTTGCGCCGCAAGAGCCTTATGAACCTTGCCGCGCCGGCCCATTCCTTTACCCAGCGCTTGACCCGGCGCCACGCGCTGCCGCCGGCCAGCCATTGCCCGTGCGGGAGGATGTGGACGTAGCAACCCATCTTCTCGTACTCTTGCGTCATGGGCCCTGGCGAGGCGAAGACGGCATCGACTTGCCAGCCGGCCGCGACGAGCGCCCGCACGACCATCGCCCCGCTGATGGGCGAACCGCCGTAGTGGGCGTCGAACTGGACGAACACGGCCCGAGCCGGGGCCGATCGGGCAGGGACTCTTTGGGTAAGATCGGGTTGTTGCAAGACGGCGGCCATGTCACGGCATCACAATGACGGGATCGTAGTGGTCGGCACGGCCAAAGCGAAACGGGTCGGGTGGCACGCCCTGAAAGGGCGTGGCGTACTCTGGCAGTCCCCTATCGCACGGTCTCGTGGTGTATTGGAATGGTTGCGTCGATCTTGATCGCAGGGTGGCAGGGGTAGAACGAAGCAAGGACCATGGCTTGTGGCCGGGCCACGCCCTTGCAGGGCGTGCCACCCGACCAACCGACCACGCCCTTGCAGGGCGTGCCATCCGGGTTGTTTTTCAGGGCCTGCCATTCTGGTCGATTCCCAACACGGCATCGACTTCGTCCCACATCGCGCGCGTCTTGCGGTTGATCTTCTCGGCCGCGGTCGAGAGACGCGCGATCAAGGCGGCGCGGGCGTTCGGCTCGATCAGCCGGGCGACGGCCGACTCGATCGCGTCGCGCTGGGCCATGACCGACAGCAGGCACTCGGGGCATTCGTAATCGTCCAACAGGGCCCGGTACTTGTGGCTCCATCCGGTGGCCAAGCTCGGCACCCTTTGCGACAGGGCCGACACCAAGGCGTGGAAACGCGAGGCAACCACCAAATGCCCAGTCCCGAGCACGCCCTTGAGTTCCACCGGACATGCGACCGAGAGCACGTCGAACCGCGTCGGCGTGGTCTCGGCCAGGCGGGTCGCCAGTGGCGTGTCCTCCGGGGCGTGCAAGAGCACCACCGGGCACAGGCCCCGGCCGGCCAGCACGTCGATCACCGTGGCCAGAAACGGCACGTAACGCGCCCGCGTCGCTTCGTCGGTCTTGTCGAGCATGCGCTGGTTGGGCACCACAAAGGCCACATCGGCCGCGGGCCGAAAGCCGGCCGGCAACCGGCCCGACACCATGCCGGTGAAATCGGGGGCCATGCGCACACGGTCGCACGCGCCCACCGCGTCGGTCAGGTGCCGGTACGAGGTTTCGTCGCGGGCGTAGACCAGGTCGCAGTGGTCGAGCATCGCACGGCAGGCAGTGCGGATCTCGGGCGACGAGAACGGGCCAAAGGCCTGGGGCAACAGCACGATCTTCTTGCCCTGGCGCTTCCAGCGGCGGCAGTCGTCGGCCATGGTCTGGGTCGGCCCCGGCCCGTGCTGGTCGCCAAAGGCGAAGCCCGAGGCATCGAGCACGGCATCGAGGTCGTCCTCGCGCGCCAGGCCGTAGCTTCGGCGCATCGCGGGGTTCATGAGCTTTATGGCCAGTTTCGAGCGACCATAGCGCCGTGCGTGAAGCAGGCTCCAAAGCCCATAGCGGGCCCGGTGGCGATACGGCCCGAACTGGGGCGACACGGCGAACTCGGGCGCACCGAAGCGGCTGCGGAAGTGCTCGAGCACGGCCACGGCCATCAGTTCGGCCCCCTTGTTGTAAACACTCGTGCCGCGAAGCAGGATCATTCGAAGTGGTATGTTCCCAACACGGTTTGGGTGGCACGCCGTGAAAGGGTGTGGCGTACTCTGGCAGTCCCCGACCGCACCGTCTCGTGGTGGATTGGAATCGTGGTGTCGATCTCGATCGAAGGGTGGCACGGCCAAAGCGAAGCGTGGCCGTGGCCAACCCAAACCACGCCCTTTCAGGGCGTGCCACCCAACCGATGGGCGTCACAGTCACACATCATTTCCAATCGCGCGGCCGACGCGAATCGCGCCCAGTCGACGTATTTTTCCCGCTTGCGCGAAACAAATCCCAACAAACGATGCGGTATTCGCTTGAGTATCCAGCGAAACACCCGGTACCGAGACAGGACAAAGACAACATAATAGTGTGCCGATGCAACAACTGCCCACAACTCTCGGAGTCGGCGATATCGAAGATTGCTGGAGCCAGGCAGGCGGTATCGGACGCGGTAGTCTGGAACGCCGACGTGGAAAAGTCTCGCAACGCGAGAGAATGTGTTCAGTCCCAGCTTTTTTCCGGCAACCCCGATCGACGCTGCGACTGCGTCGGCGCTCACCGGATAGAGCCTAAAACGCCCTTCCCGAGCCATCGCGTCTACGATGCGGCGAGCCCGATCAGTACGCACTACGATTTCCGAAAGGCCACGGCGCTTGTCATAGCCCTCGTCTCGCGCCAACCGATCGTGTTCCGAGCGTATACGGCAGTCACCGCAGGAAACGTCGGAGAACTCGTTGGCCTTGTCGAAACATAGGAGGCATCGCCAATTCGTGAACCATGTGCGGGGAAGCAATCGGCTGTTGTCGGCGTCCACGTCATAGACGTTGCCGTGGACATCCGTCAGGCGCATGTCGCAAGGCCAACCGCGCCAGGTCTTGTCGCGATGGCGAAACGTCCTGACTTTCGCACGATCAACTCCTATCTTATGGAGGATTTGCTCGTGGAAATGGTAAGTGAACACACCTAGACAGTGCAAACCGACGTATAGGGCTATTTTGTCGGCCAGCTTCGGCAGCGCGTCCTCGGCCTTGCGCATGCCCTGGATCTGGCACGAGGTCCCGACGAATGCGAAACGGCCAGGCAACTCCAATAGCGTGCGCAGGCTTTGGGCGGCTGGGACGGGATTGTACTTCGAGCCGACTGCCGCGAGAACCTCCTGACGGTTTCGCGCTACGTAGGTTTCCGCGCGGAACGGTACCCCGGATCGCCACCGTGTCACAACGGCACCGTCAATTAGCCGTTTCTCAAGACAGTAGATAAGCAGAGTGGACACGAAGCCGCCACTCTGGGACAAACGCAGGATTTCGGCATCAGTCGTATATCCAAGCCATCTATCTAGATGCGCTCCCAACGCCGCGTCTTGCGGTAACCCATCGTGGATTTTCTGCGAGTAGTAAACAACGTCGAACTGGTGCCCAGGGCAGACCTTGACACACAATCCGCACTCCACACAGATCGATGACTCGATTCGAGGGAGGTAAGTGCCACATTGATCAAGGTGCATTTCAATGGCGCGGCCGATGCAGACTCCAGCGCATGCGCCGCACGATGTACACATCCTCTTATCGACTACGAATTGTACTGTGCGCTGATCCAAAGAGGCGTCTTCTCGTCTTCTTCAGGGATAGAGAACTCCCCTTGGGCCGAGCGCAGAGTTCTGGCGAGCGTAACCTCAGGAGCGAAGATCGTAGCCGAGTATTGCTGCCGTTTCGCCAGCGATCCGTAAAAGCGTGTCCCTCTCAGCCGGGCTCCACTGGGTCCAGTGTGCGAATTGCCCCTGTAGCTGAGCATTATGCTTGTCCGCCAACACCGCGTGCACATCCTCAGCTCCGGGCGCCTTCACTCCGAGAAACGCTGCCAACTGCGACATGACGCACGGACCCCGTCCAAAGAGATCTTCCGAACGGACCGGCAATAGGCGAGATGCTTCTACGGACTGCCTGAATCGAAGCGCAAAGCGATTACAGGCGTCCCAGTACCAGCAAATCTTCTCGAAGGGGCTCCACCCCCCCATAACCTGCGCATAGGATCGTGCTGACCCGGCTCGATTCGATATCGGTCGCTCGGGTGACCGTTATACCAGCCGCGACGCATCCCTGAACGCACTACCTCGCCGGGGTGGCGGAAGAGATGCACAAACTTTACATTCGGCATCGTCTTGGCAATAACTGGGGCAAAGTACGTGAGTCGCGACGAAGTCTCGGCATAGTATCTGCTCCGCAACCGGGCGCTGACAAGCGCGGCGGCGCGCGCCGCGGCAAAGATCTGAGCGAACTGCTGGGGCTGCTCCCAAATCTCGTGATACGCACGCTTTCGCTCCGCGAGCAACTCGGGCGGCGGCTCATGGTAGGCATCTGTGCGACTGCATCGATTCAACAAATGCGCGAGCGTATCCGTCCCGCATCGCCCCGTGGAAAGAACGAATAGTCCTTTAGCGTTTCGCCATACGCGGTCGGGAAGAAGCTCGGAGACCAGCTTGCCTATGCAGTACATGGGGAACCGGGACAGAGGGATGATTCGGTATCCATCGGGTTGGACCCCGAGCAAGCGAAGTATCAGCAAGGGCTGAAGCTCCACTCGACCTCCGGGAGAACAAATCCACTCTTGCTTGGCGGGAGTTTTCCTGTGCCATAGACATCACGAGCTAGGACTTCAATTGCGAGGCCTGAATCGATCATGTCAACCCGCGCGCCATTCGAAAGCACCACAAGAACGAGGTGATATAATCCGGGTAGGAGTCGGCAGTTCCTCACTAGGCATCTGGCGACACCTTTCCATCTTGTGCTCGGTTTGAGAACGGCCTGATATCTGGTATTGCATGTGAAGACTCGCTCGCCGCGAGGACCGCAAAAGCGAATTGCCAATTCTAGGGCAGGAAGGGCACTTGGCGGTTGCAGTTCGACTTCCAAGACGAGATCGCCACCCACAGGGACACTGTGAACTAGATTGCCGTTGGTGTCTGTGATTCGGAGCCGACGCAAAATCGGGGAGTACCCTCGAACGCGCCCTCTGTGGGCACTAAGGTCGACGTCAGCCGCTAACTCCGAATTTCTTCTGAAGTAATATGAGATAATTGAGCAGACATCCCCTAAGGCGTGTAGCTTGCCTGCGTCGAGCAGGGCAGCCGTAGTGCACAGTGATTCTACTGCGGCCATGTTATGGCTGACAAAAAGCACCGTCCTGCCCCGCCGAGCCACGTCTTCCATCTTCCGGATGCACTTGTTCTGAAACGCCGCGTCGCCGACGGCGAGGACCTCGTCAACCACGAGGATTTCGGGTTCGAGGTGGGCGGCCACGGCGAAGGCGAGGCGGACTTGCATGCCGCTGGAGTAGCGTTTGACGGGCGTATCGAGGAACTTCTCGACCCCGGCGAACTCGACGATCTCGTCGAACTTGCGTTTGATCTCGGCCCGGGACATGCCGAGGATCGCGCCGTTGACGAAGATGTTTTCGCGGCCGGTCAGCTCGGGGTGGAAGCCGGTGCCGACTTCCAGGAGGCTGCCGACCCGGCCGTGGATCTCGACGTAGCCGCTCGTCGGCTCGGTGATGCGGCTTAGGATCTTAAGCAGGGTCGACTTGCCCGCCCCGTTGCGCCCGATGATGCCCAGCACCTGGCCGCGGGGCACCTCGAACGAGACGTCGCGCAGGGCCCAGATGCAATCGGGTTGATGGTTGATGGTTGATGGTTCGTGGTTGCCGCGGAATCGCCGGGCGAGGCGCGCGGCGGACCGCGTGAAGGTTCGCGCAAGGGAATCGCGAAGGGTCACGTAGCGCTCGAATTCGCCGAGACGATACTGCTTGCTCAGGTTCTCGACGCGAACGGCGATGTCGGGCATGGGCCTGGGGGGTTGATGGTTGATGGTTGATGGTTGATGGTGCGTTAGCGGTCGGGGCGCGAGCGGATGGAACGCATCAGGGCCGAAAGCATCTTGCCGATGCGGATGCACTGACGCACGTGGTCGTTCGCGCGGTCGCGGTCCAATAGACCGGCGTCGCGCAGTTTGTACAGCCAATTCTCGGACTCGTGAGTCTCTCCCAGGGCAATCTCCAAGGAGTTCAGGAATTTCGCCTTGCTGCGGTTAAAGCCTTCGGCGATGTTTGCGCCGATCGAGCCGATGCTGCGGATCATTTGATCGGTCAGAATCGCGGCGGTCCGACTGCGAGGCAGGCCATCGAGGTCCTTCAACACGGCCAAAAACGTCTCGTGTGCCATCTTCCAGACTTCAAGCTGAGTAAAATGCTCGATCTTCGCCGGCCGCTCCGCCACGTGCGCCACCATCAACCATCAACCATCAACCATCAACTCTCAGATGACATCCGCAAAGGTCCGTTCCATGCGGCGGAAGTAGAACATGCCGGTGACCATGACCAGGGCGGTCATGACCGACGAGATGACGAACATCAGGCCCGGGGGGCTCGCGCTACCCAAGAGGGCCCAACGGAACCCTTCGATCACGCCGACCATCGGGTTGAGCGAGTACAAGAGCAGGGCCCAGTCGGGCAGCTTGGCCTGGAGGCTGGCGGCCGAGTAGACCACGGGGCTGGCGAACATGCCGAGCTGCACGATAAAGGGCACGATATAGCGGAAGTCGCGGTAGATGGCCGTCAGGGCCGAGAGCCACAGGCCCGCCGCCAGCGACGAGACCACCGCCAGCACGACGAACGCCGGTAGGGTGAACACCCACCACGACGGCGCCACGCCGTAGCAGAACATCAGCACCACCAGGGCCACGAACGCGATGCCGAAATCGACCAGGGCCGACAGCACCGCCGAGAACGGGATGATCAGCCGCGGGAAGTAGACCTTGGTGATCATATGCTGGTGCGAGATGAGGCTCTGGCCCGACTGTGATAGCGAATGGGCGAAGAGCTGCCAGGGCAACATCGCGCAGAAGGTCGAGACGATGTAGGGCACGCCGGGCACGGTGGGCATGTTCGCCCGGCCCATCAACACGCCGAACAGGGCGGCGAACAGGCCGGTCGTGGTCAACGGCTGGATGATCGCCCAGGCCGAGCCGAGCACGGTCTGCTTGTAGCGGACCTTGATTTCGCGCCACGTCAGGGCGAACAATAGCTCGCGGTAGCGCCACAGCTCGCGCAGGTCGATGGCCCGCCATCCGTGCGTGGGGCGAATGCGTATGACCGGCATCTGGCCGTTCGAGCCGGCAGGCGGCGCGGCGGCCGGAGTTTGGGCGGGCGCTTGGGTTTCGATATCCGCGTCGGCGTCGGCCTCAGCGTCGGGCGAGGTTTCCGCGTCGGCGGAAGACTCGTCGATCGCGTCGGGTTCGTCGTCGAGGATTTCGGACCTGGCGGGTTCGTCGGTCATGAGGGGTGGTGCGTTTTACGCACCCTACGGGGCTTCGCGGCACTGCTTGCCCGCGGGCAGGCAAGTAGTGGCACGCACCGGGGGCTTTCCAAAACCACACACGTTCATTTCGGGGACGCCGCCTCGGAATGAGCCATCCAATCAAGGACCAGCCGGGCGACCTCGCGAAGGCGCCCTTCGGCCCGCTCGGGCGTGTCGAACGCGGTCTGGAGCATCACTTTGACCAGCGCGGGCCGCGACTTGCGCCCGCCGAGCGACCAGCGGATCGCGGCGGTGTCGCCCGGCTCGATCAGCACCCGGTCGCCGAACTGATACCAGTAGAGCACGGCCACCCGATCGGTCGCGCGCTCGAAGACCAACAGGGCGGCCGGCATGGTCTTTTCGTCGCCGCGGCGGAGCTGAATCATGCGCGAGCTGGCCTGGCGGTAACCGTTTCCGGTGTAGCACAAGTGGGGGTGGTGCGGAAGGCTAGCCATCTCGTCGTCGAACACGGCCAGGTGGACGAGCACGTCGGGTCCGACGGCCGAGTGGTACGCCACATCGCGGATGGCGGCAGCACCGACATGGCGGAAGATCCTCGAATCGACCACCGCCGGTTCGCCGCGCCACGAGTCCAGCTCCAGCGGCAGTTGATCGACTCGCCACTTGGGCATCTCGACCTCGATCTGCGAGCGCCGGGCCCGCACGAGCTGCGCGGTGGCGCTAATGCCCACGACGATCGCTGCGGCAATGAACAGCCTGACGGCGACGCGCTGGGCCAACAGTCGAGACAGAAGGTTGGGCATGATGGGCGGGCTAGGGGGCTACTTCGATGGACTCACCGCGGGGCGGGGTTCGGCGGCGGGGGCCGATTCCGAGACGAGGCCGGCCGCGGTGGCCACGGCCGGCTTGGAGGCCTCCGCGAAACTGCGCAGACGCTCTTCGATCGGCGAAAGCAGATCGAGCAGATGATCGAGTTCCATGCACGCCGAGGTGCCGTTGGGCAGGCCCATGACCGTAAGGCGCCCAGCGGGCTGGGCGTTGACGACCAAGGGGATCTCCAGACGCCAGCATTCGTCGGGCGGCACGGCCGGGGTGCGGTCCCACGTGGCGTTATAACTCTCGTGTTCCAGGGGCAGGTTGACATCCAGATGCACCTGGGTCAGCGAGAGTTTGTTGGCCGACTCGGTGAGCGAGGCCCAGAGGATCTCCCATTGACGCGAACCCTGGAGCCGAACCGCCGTTTCGAAGTCTCGCGGCGCGCCGGGCTTGGCGAGGAGCGAGCGGAGCGTGCGGCGCAGCCAGCCGAGCACCAGGTTCAGTTCGCCCTGGCCGAACAGTCCCGTGGCCACCAGCGCCACGACCACCGCCCCGATGCCCGCGGCCGCGATGAAGTCGTTATTGTACAGCACGCTCGCCATGGCCGACGCCGAGGTGACCAGGCAGCAGGTCGAGACCACGGCGAGCACCCTGCGGCTGGTGCCGAAGCGGTCCAAAAGGCGGTGGTGGAGGTGTCCCCGATCGGTGCTGTAGATGCTCCGGCCGGTGAGTTTGCGGCGGAGGATCGCGGCGGCCGAGTCGAGGATCGGCAAGGTCCAGACGGCCAGCGGCGCGACCAAGAGGACGGTGCCAGGCCCCTTGAGCGAGCCCTGGATGGCCAACGTGCCGACCACGAGTCCGATGAGCATGCTGCCGGCATCGCCCAGGAAGATCGACGCCGGCGGGAAGTTGAACCGCAAGAATCCGCACAGGGCGCCGGCGAACGTCAGGGCGACGACGGCGATCTCGGGCCGGTTGGTCAGGGCCGCGATGCCCGCGAACGCGCCCACGAGGATGATGCCCAAGACCGAGGCCATTCCGTCGATGCCGTCGAGCAGATTGACCGAGTTGATCGCGCCTAAGAGCCAAAAGAACGTAAACGGCACGGCCAAGAGCCCCAGGTCCACCTGATAGCCGAACACGGCGAACCGCTGGATCACCAGTCCGCTGGCCACGAGCACGGCCACGGCCAGGCACTGCCCGAGCAGCTTCTGCCGGCCGCGGAGCTGGAGCCGGTCGTCGATCAGGCCGATGATGACCACCAGCCCGGCGGCCAGGAGCAAGGCGACCAGATCCGAGCCGATGCGCTCGAGTCCGGCCTGCCACGGGTTGGGGACCGCCACCAGCGCGGCCACCACGAGGGTCGTCGCCACGAACACCGCGGCGCCGCCGCCCAGCGGCGTGGCCTTGGCGTGGAGCTTGCGCCGGC
>JANLFZ010000109.1:0-891 GCA_024653385.1 Thermoguttaceae bacterium
CCGAGCCGGCGGCCGTCGCGCCGCCCCGGGTGCGGTTTTACCTCGCGTCGCGAGGGAACTACTTCATGGCCGAGCTGGCCGGCATGTTTGCCGAGGGGTTCGACCGGCTCGGCGCGCGGGCCTCGCTCGAGTTCGACGCGGTTCCGCCGCGCGAGCCGACCGGGGACGAGCTTTCGATCGTGGTCGCGCCGCACGAGTTCTTTCCCTTGTTCCTGGTGCCGCGGCTCGGGAAAGAGTGGCCCGCCGCGGCCGCCGCGTGCTGGTGTCTGGCCACCGAGCAGCCGGGAAGCCGCTGCTTCGAGGCCGGTTTCCGCTTCGCCGCCCGGTGCCGCGGCGTGTTCGACATCAACGGGCTGGGCGTGCGCGAGTTCCGGCGGCGCGGCGTGCCGGCGGAGTACGTCCCGCTGGGGTATGCTCCCTCGGCCGAGGCGCAGGAGACGGGGGACGGTCGACGCGACATCGACGTCCTGTTCCTGGGCCACCATTCCGCGAAACGGGCGAGGTTCTTCGCCCAACACGCGCCCCGATTGGCCGCCTGGAACTGCCACCTGGTGCTCAACGACGTCCAAGAGCCGCGTCTGGCCGGCACGCCCGGCTTCGTCAGCGGGCAGGCGAGGAGCCAGCTCCTGCGGCGCGCACGCATCCTGCTCAACCTCCATTCGGCAAAGCGTCACTACTTCGAATGGCAGCGGGCCCTCTACGCGATGGCCAACGGCTGCCTGCTCGTCTCCGAAACCAGCCAAGGCGCCGAGCCGTTGGTCGACGGCCAACACCTCGTCTTCGCCGACGAGGAGCAATTGATGGATCGTTGCGAGGAGTACCTGCGCGACGAGCCGAAACGCCGCGCCCTGGCGGATCGGGCGTACCGGTTCCTCCTCGCGGAGGAACCGG
>JANLFZ010000109.1:901-7597 GCA_024653385.1 Thermoguttaceae bacterium
AGTTCACCATCGAGCAAGGTTGCCGGCGGATTCTCGAGACGCATGGCCGCCTTGGCGACCCGTCCCCGGGGCCGGAGGGCGCGCGGCCCGCGTCCGCTCCGTGGCGCCGCGATGCCGCGGCGCTGGTGCGGGCGGCGTATTTCCAGGCCAAGACGCTACCGTCGTCGCTGGGGCCTCGCCTGCGCCGCTGCCGGCTTGCCCACACGCTCTATTACCCCGCGAAATCGCTCCTCGACCGGCTTCGCGGCCGGTGGTCGCTCGCCGAGATCGAACGGCGTCGGCGCCGGATCGTCGAGCGGCTCGACCGGGCCGAGTCCGATCGCCACGGCAGCGTGCGTTGCGACTACGAGCTTTCGCCGAACGCACGCTATCGCGCGGCCGTGGCGCCGGCGGTGTCGGTCGTCGTGACGGTCTACAACTACGCGCGCTTTGTCGCGGCGTGCCTGGAAAGCGTGGCCCGATCGCACGTCGAGGGACTCCCGGGCCCCATCGAGACGGTGATCGTCGACGACGCCTCGACCGACCACTCCGCCGAGGTGGCCGGCCAATGGCTCCGGCGCGAAGCAGTCGCGGGTTGCCTCGTGCGCAAGGCGACCAATACGGGCCTGGCCGACGCCAGGAACCTGGGTCTGGCGCTGGCCCGGGCCCCGTTGGTGTTCATCCTCGATGCCGATAATCTGGTCTATCCCCGATGCCTCACGAAACTCGCTCGGACCATGCGCCACTCGGGCGCCGCGGCGGCCTACGGGATGATCCGGCGATTCGACGACCGGACCGGCCAGGGGATCGACCTCGTGTCCTGGCATGCCTGGGATCCCGCCAGGCTCGTCTCGGCCCCGTACCTCGACGCGATGGCGATGTTCGACCGGCAGACGCTGCTTGACCTGGGCGGGTACTCGACCGAGTTGGTGCGGTATGGGTGGTTCGGCTGGGAGGATTACGACCTCTGGCTGAAGTTGGCGCAGGCGGGCTGCGACTGCGCGTTCTGTCCCGAGGTGGTGGCCGAATACCGGGTCCACGGTGCGTCGATGGTCCACATCACGTCGCACTACAAGCCGCGATTGGTCCGCTATTTCCGCGAGAAGTTCGCCGATCTGGCCGCGCGTTACCCCGACGGCCCGCGCCGTTTCGGCTGGGCGCGGTGACCGAATCATGTCCCGATCCCTGAACTACGTGTACCGGCGACTCGTGCTCGGCGTGTTGCGCAAGCTGAGCGAAATCCACGCGCGCCTGGCGCGCCGGCGGTTCTACTGCCTGGCCCTGGCCGGCAAGGTCCGTGATGGGATCTTCGTGAACTCGGACATGACCGTGAGCTGCAACTGCCAGGACATCGACGGGGCGGGCCAGCTCGGCAACCTGCGCACGACGCCGTTTGAGGAACTCTTTACCGGCCCGGCCGCCCAGCGGCTTCGCCGCGAACTGGCCGCCGGCCGACTGCCCATCGACCGATGCGCCGTGTGTTTCCACCTGCGCACGGCCACGCCCCGCGAAGCCGAATCGCAATGGGCCGGGGTCGAGCTTCCTCGCGGACTAAGCGTCGAGAACACGGTCCATTGCAACCTGCGGTGCCTGAGCTGCTGCCGGCAGCAGATCCTCAAGACGCGGAAGAACGGCCGGGCGCTGTCGCTGGCCGATTTCGAGATCGTCGGCCGGACGCTTGCCCGGCTCGATGCCGACTACTGCGGATTCTACAACCTCGGCGAGCCGTTCTTTTCCAATGCGATCCTCCGCGAGCTGGAGGTGCTCCGCCGGCATCGGCCCGCCATGCACATCCTGGTCTCGACCAACGGCCTGCTCTTGGACACGGACGAAAAGCGCGAAGCCGCGCTGCTTGCCGACCACCTGCTATTCTCGATCGACGGCATCGACACCCCCATGGTTCGCCGTTACCAGCGGGGAGGCGACTTCGACCGCGCGTATGCGAATCTGCGGAGCATGGTGGAATTCCGCAACCGGCGAGGGCTGCGCAAACCACGAATCGACTGGAAGTACGTGGTTTTCCGCTGGAACGACCGGCGCGAGTATATCGAACGGGCGATCGACCTGGCGCGTCGGGCCGGGGCCGACAGCATGCAGTTCACCTTCGCCCGCAATCCAGGATACGGCATCTCGTGGCGTTATCTGTTCTCGCCATTCTTCCGTTCCCTGGGAGTGCCGGATGGTTGGCGCTGCCGCGTGGTGTGGCTGGCAGCGCAGGGGCAGGAAGCACGCCGCGCGGCCTGAATGCGGTCGCGCGACACGGCGGGCATCTGTGGGGCGGCATTGCCTTCGCCAGTCGCCATTCGTGATTCGTCATTCGTCATTCGTCATTTGCGATTCAAGAGACTGGTCTTGCGGCGTGCCTCAGTCTGGAGTATAGCTCTCCCTCCTCGTTTTGCCGGGGTTGACGAGTCTCGCCTCAGGCAGGCATCCCCGGCGCGGGTTCGCCGTCACCATGAGCACACTCCAGTCACTGGGCCTGACGTTTGCCGCGGCTTTCGGAGCGTCTGTCGTTCTGACGGCAGTCGTGCGATGGGCGGCGCGGCGATTGGGTGTGCTCGATCGCCCCGACGGCGGTCGCAAGCGCCACCGCGGTCCGATACCCTTGTGGGGTGGCGTGGCCGTCTATCTGGCCATGGCGATGGGCCTTTTCGTCGCCCGATTCGGATCGTACGGCATCGACGAACGATTCCATTCCCTGGCATCGGTGGTCATCGCGGCGGCTGGATTCGTGTGCTTCGCAGGCTGCGTCGACGACGCCTTTCGCCTCAGCCCCCGAGTCAAACTGCTTTTCCAGACGCTCTCGATCTTGCCCATCGTGTTGGCCGGATACAGCGTCGAGCAGATCATCGTGCTTGGGTACACGATCAAGTTCGGCTGGCTTGGAATACCCATCACCGTGCTTTGGCTGGTGGGGTGCATCAACGCGTTGAATCTGCTGGATGGGATGGACGGGCTGGCATCGGTCGTCGGCATCTCGACCGCGGCCACCATGGGCGTGATCGCTACCTACCTGGGAAACACGTATGTGACGGTCGTGGCCGTCGCCTTGGCTGCGGCCTTGGCAGGGTTTCTCGTTCACAACCGTCCACCAGCAGCCATCTTTCTGGGCGATTCGGGGAGCATGGTCATCGGGCTGGTCGTGGGGATTTTGGGGATTCAGAGCACGCTGAAAACCTCGGCAACCCTGTCAATCACCGCGCCGTTGGTCGCCATGACCTTTCCGATGTTCGACACCTTGTTGGCCATCGTGCGACGCCGATTGACCGGGCGTCGGTTCGACACGGCCGACCGGCAGCACATCCACCATCGCTTGCTCGACCGTGGCTTGCACCCGTGGTGGGTTCTGGCGCTCTTGGGGACGTTGTGCCTGGCCACGGGGGTCGCGGCCACGGTGGCGACCATCCTCCGGTGGGAGGCTCTGGCCTGGATCACGGCACTGGTGCTCGTTATCGCGGTGGTGCGTCTACGATGGTTCGGTCACCACGAGTTGGCGCTGGTCTTGGGGGCGGCGGCGCGCGGCCTGGCCGCCCTGGCCGCCCGACTGGCCTCCGCCAGCGCGGTGCAAGCAACCCAGGCCGACGAATCGCTCGAAACGCTGGTTGGCCTGGAATCGCTCTCGCGCGCGGAAGCCTGGGCGGTTTTGGTCGACCGGGTGCGGCCCTGGAATGTCGGCCAACTTCAGTTGCTGGTCGCAGATGCCGATGAAATCCGATGGCGGCAGACTTGGGTGGACGCGACAAGCCGTGGAGACCGCCGACACACGTGGACCGCGACCGTTGTTTCCTGCGGAGAGGACGGGCGGTGGTGTGAGATCCGTGCGGCGGGCTGCGGCACGGCTGGATCCGAAGCGCGTCAGCGTTCTGGCTTGGACGGCGTGCTAAAGCTCTTCGCCTCACACTTCATTGCCCGGCAGAAGAAAACCTCCTCCGAGGCGCCACGACGAGCGGCCTAGACGCGGCATCCGCCACGTTCCTGGAAGACCGATACGCCCCCAAGGAGTGGGGGCAGAGGAAACGAATGGAATCTCTCGGGCGCTGTTTCTCGGCATCGTCGTCGGAGCCGGACGTCGATGTAGGCATCGTCTACACCTGGGAACGCCAGTGGATGCCCCGCCTGCTCAACTCGCTCCGCCGGTCGTGTCCGGGCATTCGGGCCAGGCTAATCCTGGTGGACAACGACTCGGCCGATGGTGTCGAACCCTGGTTGGGGTATCTGCCGAACACCCTCGTCGTGCGCAACCCGCGGCGGCTGCAATACGCGGCCAATCTGAACCGGGTGCTGCGGGCGTCGACGGCCCGCTACGTGCTCCTGTTGAACACCGACATGTTCTTCGATCCGGACGAGCAGTGCGTCACGCGCATGGTCCGGTTCATGGATAGCCGGCCGTTGTGCGGTGTCGCCGGATGCGGCATCTATCACGAGGACGGCGGCTATGCCTATCCCGCCCGGCGCTTCCAGACCCTCCCAATGATCGTCGCCCGAAGGTTCGGCCTGGGCACATGGATGCGCCGCACGCTCGATCACTACCTCTACCGCGACCATCCGGTCAACGGCACATGGCCCTGCGACTGGCTCTCGGGGTGTTTTCTCATGGTCCGGCGCGAGGCGATCGACGAGGTCGGCGGCTTCGACGAATCGTTCGTCAAGTACTTCGAAGACGTGGATATGTGCCTGCGCATGGCCCGGGCCGGCTGGCAGGTGCTGTATCACGGGGCGACGTACTGCTATCACCTCGAGCGACGATCGAGCCGCAACGTGTTCTCGCTCGACGCGTGGCGGCACTTGCGATCGTATCTCCGCTGGCATTGGAAGTGGAGCTTCGCGCCTCCACCCGAGGTGCTGGAGCCGCTCCCCCATCGCCACGTGGCGTGAATTGCCGACACGCCACCAAACCATCGCGAGACACCCCGGATTGCAACCGGGGAGGTCCCCGCGGCAGCCCCCAATTGAGTCAAGTCCCAACTTGGGGGAAATTCTCAAAGAACCTCTTGCTCGGCAACATCGGGTCGGCCAGAATATGCGCGATATAAGATCGATCGGCGATTCCGGCTGGGTTCTTTTCGGGGCTCCCCCGGGGGTAGGTCATTATGTCCGACGCGGTTCGTTGCCCCAATTGCGGTCAGCAATACGTGATGAGGGCTGAATCGGCGGGCAAACGGGTGCAATGCAAGAAGTGCGGGACGACGTTCCAGGCGCCCATGCCGGGCGCCGTGGCCGGATCGGCGCCGACTCAGCCCACGCCGCCGCGCCCGGCAGCCGGTGGCATGGGCGGCTATCCGGGCTCACCGCTTCAGCCGACGGCGCCGATCGCGGGGGTTCCCGTTCAACCCGGCGTGCCGTTGCCCACCGGCGTGCCCGTGCAGCCGGCGCAACCCGTCCTTCCCGTGGCCCAGCCGGCAACGCCCGTCGTCGCCCGACCGGCGCCCGGGGCGGCGGTCCCGCCCGGGTATGCTCCCGCGCCGATCCCGGTGGGCATGCGGCGCAGGCGGTATCGCCGCAGCCCGTTGCTCAACGCGATCTCCCACCCGTTGGTCGTTCTGGGCGTGATCGTCTTGGTGGTGGCGGGATTGGCGGGCACGGCGATTTACTTCTCGAAGGACATCGCGCAGTGGTTCAGCGGCAAGCCGATCCCGGGCGACGAGGCGATTCGGGAGTTGATCGACCGTCTCCACGAGTTGGCCGATATTCTCGCCGACGTGAACAGTCCGCGAACCTATCAGGCCGCGCAACCGAGGCTGCAAGCGTGGGCAAGCCGCATGGCCGAGTGGGCCCCGAAGGTGCGGGAACTCCGCGAGGTGACGCCGGAACAGCAAGAGCACTTGCGCAAGAAATACGAGACACGGCTGAAACAGGCGTACGATCGCGTGGCGGCGCAGCAGAACCGGCTGGCGTCGCTTTCGGGATTCCCGCCCGGCACGTTCGGGCGCCCGATCGCCTTGCCCCCAATGCTGACGTGGGACGGACCCTTGGTGTCGGAGGACTACAGCTACAACGCGGGCGCGTGGCCCGGGACCCAGACGCCGCCCCAAGCGCCATCGCCCGCCACCTTCGAGTCGCGATACGGGGCCGACAAGGTGGCGCAGGTCGAAGTGCTGGGCGTGCCCGGCGACCAGCGAAAGTTCGTCGCCAGCCGTCTGGAGGAGGCCTCGGCGGGGGCGACCGTCCAGATGGCGCCGGCTGGCGGCGACCTGGTCTCGGCCAAAATCGCGCCGGTGGTAGACCTTCAGGCATTTGCGGCGAAGATCAATCTGGGCACGGCGTCGGTCGATCCTGCCAAGCGGAAGATCTCGATCCAAGCCGATCTTTCGCGTTTCCCGCAGCCCTTGCCCCCCGAGGCCACCAACCCGACCCACGCCGACTACTACAAGGCGAATCTGGCCGAGCTGAGCTGTCCGGATGCCAGCCGGCGGCGCGACGCGGCCGAACGGCTGAAGAACTCAGAACCTCGCGAAATGAAAGAGGAGATCGCCAAGGCCCTGGTGAATCTCATGAGCGATAATAGTCCCATGGCGCGCCGCGCGGCGATGGAGGCTTGGGTCGCGTGGCGAACCACATCCACCACGCCGCAGGCGGTCAAGATCCTCTTGACGCTCGCGCGGGACCCCGATTCGAGTGTGCGCGGCACCGCGTTCCGGACCCTGGGCGAGGTGAAGGACCCGACCACGGTCGAGCCGGTGCTCCGGCTCTTGGGCGAGGCCGACACGCAGGTTGCCG
>JANLFZ010000109.1:7607-14530 GCA_024653385.1 Thermoguttaceae bacterium
CCGCTTCCGAGTGCTTGGCCGCGATGGGCCCCGTGGCCGAGAAGGCCGTGCTCCAATGTCTCGGTCACCCCAACACGGAGGTGCGAGCGCAAGCGTGGCGGATTCTCGGGCAGATCGCCACGAAGCAGTCGGTTCCCGCGCTGCTTCAGCTCCTACAACAGAACAACAAGGAGGTTGCCAAACAGGTGTTGCCGATTCTCGCCCGGCTGAAAGACGAGCGGGCGATGGCCGCGGTGGGCGAGCTGTTGGGGAACAAGGATCTACGCTTCGCGGCCATCCAGTTCTTCCAGGAGATGGGCCCCGCGGCCGAGAAGACGGTTCTCACCTACGCGAAGCACGCCAACGAGGAGGTCGTCGCGGCGGCAATGGAGATCCTCCAGCAGATCGGGACCGCCGAGTGCGTGCCGGTCGTGCTCGAAGTGGCCGCCGGCGACAACTTCGCCGCGCGTTTGAACGCCTTCCGCATTCTGGAACGGCTCAAGGACCCGCGCTCGATCGTTCCGTTGGCCGAGATGCTCGCCGACCCGATGGTCCGGCACAGCGCCGCGCAGGTCCTCAAGAAGATGGGGCCCGCGGCCGAGGACGTGGCCATCAAGGGACTCAAACACCCTAAGCGGGATGTGGGGATGGCCTGCCTGGAGATCCTTGGGGAGATCGGCACGGAGAAGAGTCTGAAGGAGATTCAGCCGTACACCCGGGTGCGCGACGCGTTCGTGCGCATGGCCGCCGCGAGGGCCATGGAGGCGATCGCCTCGCGGACCCAGGCCAATCCGTTCAAGGAGGCGGAAGAGCAAGACGAAGAGAAGTGACCCGAGGCGCTTCGGCGGCCGCCGCAGGGTACCCGGGCTTGGCGCGACTCGTCGTGCCTATTCCTTTTCTTTCGCTTCGGATTCGTCGGCGTCGGAAGCCGGTTTCAAGCGAGACTTGGCGGGCTTCTTGGCGCTTTTCCTGGGGGCCTGGGGCGTCTCGTCGGCAGGCGCCGGCTCGTCGCTCTCCTCGCCCTTTTTCGCGCGGGCCTTGCCGGTCGTCTTCTTCTTGGCGGGCGTTTCCTGCGTCGCGCCGAGCGGTTCGTTCAGCGTGATCTCCGCCTCGCCGATCCGCCCGGCATTCTGGCCCACCTGGGTGCCT
The DNA here is from genome assembly GCA_024653385.1 of Thermoguttaceae bacterium. Lineage (GTDB taxonomy): Bacteria > Planctomycetota > Planctomycetia > Pirellulales > Thermoguttaceae > JANLFZ01. The sequence goes on from JANLFZ010000109.1 coordinate 8,736, forward strand.
CGGACTTGGATCTTGTCTCCTTGCCGCACCAAGGCCAGTACGGCCGGGCCGCAAAGTTCGACGTCGATCTCGGCGTCTTCCGCGACCTCGACCGTCAGGGCCGGGCTGAAATAGGGATTCGGCACGCGCAACGAGAGCTTGCCGCTCTTTACCCCGGTGATCTGCCCGTGGATCTCGAACGCCTGGGTGACCGCGGCGGCATTTTTCGCACCCAAGCGCGACTTGCGTCCTTTGGTCGCCCCCGGCGCACCGAATGAGGGGGCGCCAAAGGCCGGCTTCTCGGCGGGCTTCTCCGAGGGCCTTTCCGCGGCCGGCTTGCCCTCGCCTCCTCCGATCCCCTGATCGGGAAAGGCGCCCAGCGGCCGGCGCTGGTCCGGGGTGAAGATCGTCAGCTTCCGGATCTTCTCTTCGACCCGGGCGTTCCGGACGTCGACCGTGGCCGTGAAGAGCACGCATTGGCCGGGGGCCAGGAAATCGGCCTTGGCCGTTCCCTTGACCTCGATCCGACTGGTCGGTTGAAGCTGAAGGACCCACGGCTGGTCGCTGGTCGAAGTGACGCCGATCATTCCCCGGCCCATCTCCTGGATCGTTCCCGCGAGATTCAAGGGCGGCAAGTCGGGCTGTCCGGGCCGCCGCACTTGTGCCGCCACCGGCGCGCAGCCCAGCGCGGCCCAGAACCCCACGAAACCGACCACCAGGAACACTCACGAACAACGACGAACCATGGCCAGGACCTCGCCGGAACACTCGGGACAGTCGGAGGGAAAGCGACCCGATCGCCGCGGCACGCCGTAGGCGCCGCTTTCCTCAAGATAACCGGCGGCGCGGTCGATGGCCAGCGATTCCCCCTGTTGGGGTGCCAAGGGCGGTCGCAATCGCTCAAGCTGCAACGGCCATTGCCGACCTCAGGCCGGCGGGGTGCCTGACCGTCTGCGTCGGGCACGTTTGGGAAACCGGCGTGACGCTTTGCGTGTTGGGCCTCTTGACCATAGAATAGGCTTTTTCACCATGACAGCCTGATTCTCGTGGCCGGCCATGCGGCCATCGAGGCGATTGGCCGTGCATGGTTGCCTCTTGCCCGCACCGCCTATGAGTACCGACGGCGACCGCATCACCGTCCCCCGGTTCGTTGCCCAGAAGGCATCGGGCCCGAAAATCACGATGGTGACCGCGTACGATCACACCACGGCCGGCCTCGTCGACGCCGCTGGAGTGGAGGGGATCCTCGTCGGCGACAGCCTGGGGATGGTGGTCCAGGGGCACCCGACGACGCTTCCCGTGACGCTGGACCAGATGATCTACCATGCCGAGATGGTCGGTCGGGCAGCACGCCGCGCGCTGGTGGTGGTGGACTTGCCGTTTCCGCTGGGTCACCTGGGGGTTCCGGAGGCCGTGCGCGCGGCAGGCCGGGTGCTCAAGGAGACCCGGTGCCAGGCCGTGAAGGTCGAAGGCGGCGCCGACCAGGCCGATGTGATTTGCGCGCTGGTGCGGGCGGGGATCCCGGTGATGGCCCATTGCGGCCTGCGCCCGCAGAACGTCCACCAACTCGGTGGCTACCGCGTTCAGCGCGACCGCGAGACGCTGTTGGCCGACGCCAAGGAGGTCGAGCGCGCGGGGGCGTTCTCGGTGGTCCTCGAGTGCATCGCCGCCGACCTGGCGGCCGAAGTGACCGCCTCGCTGGCGATCCCCACCATCGGAATCGGCGCGGGGGCCGGCTGCGATGGCCAGGTGCTGGTCTTCCACGATCTCGTCGGGCTGACCTCCGGCCGCACCCCGCGTCACGTCAAGGTTTATGCCGATCTGAAGGAGACCATCGTCGGCGCGGTGACCCGCTTCCGCGACGAGGTCCGCGCCGGGGTCTTCCCTGGACCCGATCAGACGTTTCGCTGACCAAGATAGCCCGGACGCGTGCGCCGGGCGCGGGAGTTCCGCCATGCACATGCGATCCTTTCTGGCAACCGGCGCGTCGGTCTCGGAAATCGGCCTGGGCACCTGGCAGCTTGGGGGCACCGAGTGGGGCGATGTGCCGGACGATCAGGCGATGGCCACGCTCCACGCCGCGGCCGACGCCGGCGTGACGTTCTTCGACACCGCCGATATTTACGGCCTGGGGCGCAGCGAGACTTTGCTGGGCCGGTTCCTCCGCGAGCGATCCGACCGCCAGAGGTTCTTCATCGCCACCAAGCTGGGCCGGTTTCCCCAACCCGGCTGGCCCGAGAACTTCTCGCGCCAAGGGGTTTTCGAGCACACCGAGAACTCCTTGCGCCGGCTGGGCGTCGAAGCGCTCGACCTGACCCAGACCCATTGCATCCCCCTCGACGTGATGCGTCGGGGCGAGGTCTTCGAGCACCTCCGCGAGTTGAAGCGCCAGGGCAAGATCAAGGCGTTCGGGGCCAGCGTCGAGTCGATCGAGGAGGCCCTGGCGTGCCTCGAGCACGACGGGATGGCCTCGCTCCAGATCATCTTCAACATCTTCCGCCAGAAACCCATCGACGCGCTCTTCGAAAAGGCCAAGGCCCGGCGCGTGGCCCTTATTGTGCGATTGCCGCTGGCCAGCGGGTTGCTTTCGGGCAAGCTGACCGCCGACACGACCTTCGCCCCGACCGACCACCGCCATTTCAACCGCGACGGGCAGAAGTTCAACGTGGGCGAGACGTTCGCCGGGCTGCCGTTCGCCCGGGGGATCGAGCTGGCCGACATGCTCAAGCCGCTCGTGCCGCCGGAGATGACGATGGCCCAATTCGCGCTGCGATGGTGCCTCGATTTCGACGCGGTGACGACGGTGATTCCCGGGGCGCGCCGGCCCGAACAGGCCCGGATGAACGCCGCGGCCTCGGATCTGCCGCCGCTTTCGCCGAAGCTCCACGAGCGGCTGCGGCGGTTCTACGAAGACGAAGTAGTCCAGCATATTCGCGGCAAGTACTGAGGGCCCGACATGTGCGCACCGTGCTGTTTGCTGTCCTAGCGATCTATAGCGCCACCCTCACCGCTTTGTCGCAGGCGGCCGAAGATCGCCGGCCGGCCTTGTGGATCGACCTTTGCGAAGGCGAGCCGATCGCCTACGACGAGGTGGTTGCGGACCTGGCCGGCGCGCGGGTGATCTATCTTGGCGAGCGGCATTCGTTGGCCCGCCACCACGAGATCCAGGCAGGGCTCGTGGGCGACCTGGCTCGGCAGGGGACGAAGCTGGTCCTCGGGCTGGAGCCGATGGAGTCGGTCCATCAGCCCCACCTCGACCGCTACGCGCGGGGTGAAATCACCTTCGAGCAGCTCGCCGAGACGACGCAGTGGGCCAAGCGATGGCGCGGATACGAGGGTTACCGTGCGGTGCTCGAAGCCGCGCGCAAGGCGGGGGCGCCCATCCTGGGGTTAAACGCCCGAATCGAGACCATCCGCCAGATCGCCCGAAGCGGCGGGGTGGACAAGCTCGATTCCGCCTTGCGCGCGGAGCTTCCCGGCGACATGCGGTTAAGCGATCCGCCCTACGAGAAGTTCCTCAACCTTCAAATGATGGTCCATGCCGCGGCAACGCCCGAGCGACTGCGCCCCATGGTCGAGGCCCAGATCGCGCGCGACGAGGCGATGGCGGCCACCCTGGTCACGTTCCTCCAGTCGGAGGCGGGCCGGGGGCGCACGGCGATCGTGGTGTGCGGGGCGGGCCACGCGGCGTACGGTCTGGGGATGCCCGCCCGAGTCCAGCGCCGGATGCCGGGCGTCAAGGACCGGATCGTCTTGCTTTCGGAAAGCGGCGACGTGGAACTGTCGCCCGAGGACAAGGCCCAGGCCCGGCCGATCACGATCACGCATGACCAGCTTCGCGCGTTGGGTCGGCCGGTGGCCGACTACCTGCATGCCAGGGCTCTGGCCGACGAGGTTCGGTAAACGCCATGGGAAGACTTCGAGACGCTGGCCGTAAGCGGCTATTTCGGATGGTCGCGTTTTGTGTCGCCGCGCTGGTTTTGCGGTGCGGGGACTGCCCGGCCGCTGCCTCGGCGGCCGACTTCCGCGACATGATCGAGGCCGACTGGACCGCCCAGGAAAAGCGTCGTGGACGCTCGCCCGACTCGCCCGAGGCCCTCGAAGACGTGCTCGGCCGCGGCCGGCGGTTGCTGGCCCACCTGGCCTCGCTCAAGCCGGCGCCCGATCTGCGCGCCGACGAGGCGGAACTCGCTCGCTTGGCGAACGCCGCCCGGCGCGCCGGCTCGCTCGGGCCGGCCGACCGGCTGGCCCTCTATCGCCAGTCGCGGGGACTCGTCCGGCGCAGTGCCCTGAAGAACCCGCGGTTTGCCGATCGGCCCATCGCGTTTCTCAAGCGGCGCCGCTTCATCAGCCAGATGCTGCACGAGTACCTTGGGTACTTCTACGACTACGGCGACATCGCGGGCGGTGGGGTATTCGTTTTGGAGGAGCCCGGCAAATCGTTGCGCACACGGGACCTTGTCGAGGGCCGGCTGCCCCGGGGGAATTACACCACCCTGGCCGCCTCGTTCGACGCCCGGACGCTCTACTTCGCGTTCGCCGAGCGGGCCCTGCGCAAACCCGACTTCTACTCGCCCGAGCGGCGGTGCTTCCACCTTTACTCGATCGACGTGGCCGGCGGGCGGCTTCAACAGTTGACCGACGGCCCCGACGACGATTTCGATCCGTGTCCGCTTCCCGATGGCGCCGTGGCGTTCCTGTCGACCCGCCGCGGCGGGTTCGGCCGGTGCCACAATCCTTGGGAGCCGCTGCCCGCCTATACCCTGCACCGGCTGGAACCGGATGGCCGGGTGCGGACGCTTTCGTTCCACGAGACGAACGAGTGGCATCCGTCGGTGCTTGCCGACGGCCGGATCGTGTATGTCCGCTGGGACTACGTGGACCGCTCGGCCGCGAACTACCACGGCCTTTGGGCGACCAATCCCGACGGCACCAACCCGCAGGTCCTCTTCGGCAACTACACGGAGCAGATCAACGCCTGCTATCAGCCCCGGGCGATTCCCGGCACGAACAAGATCGTGTTCGTGGCGGGGGCCCATCATGCGGCCGTGGGCGGATCGCTCGTCGTGGTCGATCCCTCGCGCGTGCGCCTGGATCCTCGGACGGGCAAGGACGACTTCGCCTCGATCGAGGTCCTCACGCCCGAGGTGTGCTTTCCCGAGGCGCCGGGCTGGCCTGGAAGCTACTTCCACAGCCCGTGGCCCCTCTCCGAAGACTGCTACCTCGTGGCGTTCAGCTTCGAGCCGCTGCCGGGAATGGGCCCCGGGGTCAAGCAGGACACGGCCACGGGCATCTACTACTTCGATCGTTTCGGGAATCTGGAACTCTTGTACCGCGAGCCGGGCGTGTCGGCGATGTACCCCATCCCGCTGACCCCGCGGCCGGTGCCGCCGGTGCTGCCCAGCACGCTCGACCCAGCGCTGGGCGACGAAGGGGAGCTGCTCCTGACCGACGTGAACCAGAGCCTGTTGCCCATGCGCCAGGCGATCACCTCGCTGCGCGTCTACCAGGTGCTTCCCAAGACCGAGACCCACGTGGCCAACCGGCCCCGGCTGGGGTACGCCAATGCCGAAAGCGCGCGCATGTTCTTGGGCACGGTGCCGGTGGAGGCCGACGGCTCGGCGTATTTTCGCGTGCCGGCCCGCAAGCCCCTGTACTTTCAGGCGGTCGACGCGTCGGGCCGGGCGGTGCAGACCATGCGGAGCGTCACGTATCTCCAGCCGGGCGAACGCCGCGGGTGCGTGGGCTGCCACGAGCGCCCGGGCACTGCCCCGCCGCGCCGAAGGGCGCTTGCCGCCGGGCGGTCGCCCTCGGGG
>JANLFZ010000110.1:0-1496 GCA_024653385.1 Thermoguttaceae bacterium
GCCGCTGGCCCAGACCGCCGCGGCGAACCGCGACCGCTGTTCCGCATCGGCGAAGTCGCGGGCCGGTTCGTTGAAGAACGGCAGCCCCTCGCCCAACCCCTCGATCGCCGGACTCAGCTCGTGCCGCCGCGCTTGCCCGCCGGCCGTTTGCGGGCCGGTGGCCGGGGGCACGGGCGGCGCCAGCAACGTGTCCTCCGGAGCGTCCTCGAAGTACCCGGCACGCAGCCACGACTGGTTCGACGTGTTCTCCAAGAGCCGCCGCACCAGGTAGGCCATCCCCGGCAGCAACTCGCCCAGGGGGACGTACTGCCGCAGCCTCAACCCTCGACCCACCACCGCCGCCTTGAGCTGGTCGGCCATGCCATAGAGCATCTGGATTTCGATCGCCTGGTCGGGCAAACCCAATCGGTTGGCCAGTGCCAAGGCGTAAGCGATCGACCGGACATTGTGCGAGCCGATCGCCAGCTTCACGCCGCCCTCGCCCGGCCGGCGCGGCGCGGCGGCCAAGAGCACCTCGGTCATCCGCTCGAAGCAAGCGTCGGTCTGGCGTTTGTCGGTCCAGACCGGCACGGGCCAGCCCATGCGTTCGGCATGGATCACCTCGTAATCCCAGTACGCTCCCTTGACCAGGCGCACGGTCACCTGCCGGCCGGTGCGTTGGGTCCACGCGACGATCCGGCGGGCGTCGTCCAGGCCGCTTTGCAGGTACGCCTGGAGGGCCAGTCCGGCCGGAAAGTCGATCTCTTCGCAGCACCGCTGGAACAGCTCGATCGTGAGGTCCTTCAGGGCGTGCTGCTCCATGTCGAAATGCACGAGCACGCGGCGCCGGGCCGCCGCGTCGAGCAGGGGACGCAGGGCCTCGTGAAGCGACCGGATCGACCCCTCGAAGTCGATCGCGTCGGCCCGCGCCGCCAGCGCGCTGGGCTTGACCGACACATTGGCCCGCGGCACCGGACCGAGGTGGTCCCGTTCCGCGGTCGGGTGCGCCGGCCAGCGCCCGACCTCGTCGGGCAGGGTCGTCACCAGGTCGAGGTAACGGCGCTGGTAGGCCTGGGCCTCCTCGTCGCTGAGGCACATCTCGCCGAGAAGCGCCACGGTGAAGGCCGATCCGTCGAGCCAGAGATCGTGCAGGCGGGGCAAGGCCGACGGGGCATCGGCCCCGGCGATGAAATGGCCGGCCAGCGCGGCGATCTGCGCGCCGACCCCGGCCGCAAACACCCCCTTGGCGAACCGGCCGGCCTTCAGCCCCAACTCGATCCAGGGCGGCGCCCCCACGCCCGGCGAGCCCAGGTACTCGCCCAGGTACTCGTACACCTGGGCCGACGTGCGGAGCATCGGAAAGACGTCCACGAAGCGCAGCAACTGGGTCTTGAAGGCCGGGTCCTTCATGGCCCAGCCCATCATCTGCTCCGACCAGAAGCGCGACGAGAAGAACCCGGCCCGATGCCCCCGCCCCTCGCGCAAGAGGTCGTGGCCGATCTGGCGCGCGAGCGTCT
>JANLFZ010000110.1:1506-14499 GCA_024653385.1 Thermoguttaceae bacterium
CGCTCGCGCGCCAGATCGGCCACGACCTCTTGCGCGAGCGTCTCGACATCCTCGAACGACGAGCGGGAAGGGGCTTCCCGGCTCGCCGCGTGGGCCGGCGGATCGGCGTCGGCGTTGGGCCGCGGTGTCGACATCTTGGTCTTCCCGGTGGTGCGTGCGTCCCCTTTGAACCATTCTACGCGCCGTAAACAAAAGGGGACATCACTGATGTGGACGCGCTTGTCGAGGGGCCATACGGTGGCGACGCGTCCACGGCGGCACGGAGTTGCCGCTGCGCGTCTGGCCGCCCAAATCAAACGGCCGCGGGACTGCCTGGCGTGGTTCAATCGCGGACTTCACGAAAAACAACGGGGGGAGATACGAACCGGCGCGTAACGGGGGCGTTCCCCTGGGAGCGAAAACGCGGGCGCGGGAAGCGGGGGCGCGCCTGGGGTCGAAATTCACCCTTCGCAATCCGGGCGGGCCACGCCGGTCGGGCGACAATCAGTGATGTCCCCTTTTTCCGACCTAGCCCAAGTGTGCCCCTTATGGCGCCGGGCGACGGGCGAGCAACCGACGCCAAACACACACCGCGCTCAGCGCAAGGGCGATTCCCGACAATCCGCCAACTCCCGACGGTTCCGGCACGGGTGCCAGACGGTAAAGCACTCCCATGTCCGACGTGAGCCACATTTCGTTCCCCGAGATGTCGATACCGCGCAAGCCGCCCTCCGGCGAGTGAATGCCAAACCCCCAGGCGAATAGCGTCGCGTTCCCGGATGGGTCGACGCGGTAGACATTCCCCTGATAGGTCGCCACGTAGAGATTATCCCCGAATGCTCCCTCGCCAACAGCCAGTGCGAGGGCTCCGGGGACAGATGCGAAAACCGCTGTCGTACCGCTCGGCGACATGCGAAGCACTTGGTTCCGTATTCCGTCGGCGATGTAGGCGTAGTCACCAAGCGCCCCTCCCGATGTGATGACCATGTCGTCTGCCCAACTCCCACTTGTCACTTGGTCGCCGAATTCGGTTGCAGTTGCGTTTGGAGACAGTCGCTGCAAGCGGCGCCCACCTGCGTCAACCACGTAGAGGCTGTTCGCAAAGCCACCGCCGCCTCCGAACGCGATCCCTTGCGTCAAGAGGGTGGCTTTCTGATAGAAGACGCTCACCGAGCCGGTGCCCGTCACCCGGTACACCGGGTCCGATGGGCCATCGCCGTCGAACGGCGCGCAGACATACATATCGCCATCGAACAACCCGCTTGAGTCGAACACGATTCGACCGAAGCCTGGACTGAGTCCGCTGGCGAAAGTGTGATAGGATCCCCTGCCGTCAATACGAAGTACTGCGCCCTGCGAGAAGCTGTAAACGTATGGATCGTTGCCGAACGACCCGCCTGGGGCAACCGCAACTCCTCGAATGTCCCCCAACCCCGAGACCCATTCCTCAATTGTGTAATCGCCTCGGGTTGCTCCATATATGGCGGCAGAAACGCCCAGTGGGAATGCGACGTGGAAGAGCAACACGCCACCGACGGCCACAAAGGACAAGCGAAACGACATGGTGTGGACTCCTCAGTTGTCTAAAATGGTAGCCAAGCAACTGTTCACACGGTTCTTCCTCTCGGTGATCTGCGGCGGCGCGCCAGAAGCAGTTCAATGATCGGTATCCTGGACAGGGGAATTTGCCTTGTCAACAGCCCGGCATTCCCGAATCCTCGCGTTCGGCGCATAGGCGATGGCGCTTGGTTGGGCGGGCGGGGATCGGTGTTTTCTCCTGCTAGGAAGCTGTGGGAACCGACCTGCGATGCCGAATATGGGAGGCTGGCCGAACGCACGACCACACTGGAGGAAAGGCTTTTCTCGGTGACGCAACGCGGAGTTGGAGGCGGAAAACGCGAGGCTGCGGGCCGGGGTCGAGCGTTTGGGCAAGCAGAGCGCCCGCCCGCAACAACAGTTGGCCGCCGTGCGGTCTTTCCGTGTGAACGGCAACGCCGGACAGGGCTGCAGCCGTGCGGTCACGGCTCTCTCGGTGCCCAAAGCGCCAGGCTCAGGTAGCGCCCGTCGAGACACACCATGAGCCGGTCGGCCAGCAAGCGGTCCAGCGCGCGGCGCAATTGGGTCGGGCTGGTTCCGGTGCGTTCGGCGAGCTTTCCGAGCGTTTGGCCGGCGTCGCACTCGAGCACGACCGCCCGCTCCAGGCCGGTCAGGCGATGCTGGAACGCCGTGGCGCAGGGCCGGGTGTCGCTGACGATCAGCACGCCGTCGCCGCGGTCGAACTGGCGGAGCGTCACCGTGCCCTTGAGCTGCTGCCAGGTCTCGGCCGCGGCCAACACGGGGGCGGCATAGTCGAGCACGTTGCGGCCGTCGGCGTACTCGAACTCGAAGTAGTAGGCCAAGCGCGCGAGGGAATCCTCGGGGAAGGGATACACGTAGCCGAACGCCCGGTTCGGCCGAGGGTTTTTCATCCCGTGGCGATTCGGATCCTCGAAGTAGGGCGAAAAGCGATCCAATCGTACCCGGCCCACGGCCAAGGGCGGATGAAGGTGGACCAATAGCGGCAGCAATTCGGCCAGGCGCGCGTACTCGGCCGGGTCCTCGCCGGGAAAGCCGTAGAGCAGGTTCCACTTGACCTCGATGGCCGCCTCGGAGAACCACTTGAGGGTCTGGAGGTTCTGGAGTGCGCTGGCCCCTTTGCCGATTTGCCGGAGGATCGGCGTGCTGAAGGTCTCGATGCCCAGTTGCGCTGCGCCCAGCCCGGCGTCGAGAAGCCTTTGGACCTGCCGGCGCGTGAGGTTCGTCTTCATCTCGTAGGCGAAGCTCAGGCCAATGCTTGCGCTGTTGAGCAAGGGCAGGAAGGTATCGAAGTAGCGATGGTCGAGGATGTTGTCGGCCGAGCACGCGCGCCGCACGCCGTAGCGCCCGGCGAGGTGGACCAGTTCGTCGACGGCGCGGCGCGGGCTCTTGCTGCGGTAGGCCAGCGTGGCCCCGTTCAGCCCGCAGAACAGGCAATGGCGCTTCTGGCCCCACCAACAGCCGCGCGAGGTCTCGTAGAACAGAAGCGGCTCGATCTGGTCGCGCAAGGGGCTTGCGCGCCACCGGGCGAAGTAGTCGTCGAAGTCGGGATACGGCAGTTCGTCGAGGTCGGCGACCATGCACGCCTGAGAATCCTCGCCTCCCTCTGCCGCTTGCGCGTCGCGGGAACGGCCATGACGGCCCGGGGTCGCGTGAGGGGCCGGCGCCGAACTCCCCTCTCCCGCTTGCGGGAGAGGCAACGTCACCGCACTCCCCTCTCCCGCTTGCGGGAGAGGGGCCGGGGGTGAGGGCGGTTCCCGGCCGGCTGGCGGCCTTTGCCGCGCTTCTCGGCCCACCACGCCCGGCGGCACGTGCACCGGCCCGCCCGCCACGATCTGCTCGACCACCGCCGGGAAGGTGCGATCGGCCTCGCCGAGAAACACGTAGTCCACCAGCGGGAACTGCCGCAAAAGCTCGATCCCCATCGGTCCTTCGCAGGCCGCTCCGCCGAAGACGATTTTCATCTCGGGCCGGATCCGCTTGATCTGCCGCGCGAGGCACATCGAGGGCATGGTCTGCTGGAACGAGGCGGCGAAGCCGACGATCGCGTAGCGCGACCAGTCGATCGAGGCGAGGCACTGTTCCAAGAATGGCCCCACGTGCCGGCCGATCGCCTCGAAGTCGCGGCGGTCTCGGTCGCTCACGCCCGCGTCGGCTGCCAGCAGCACGTCGCGGTAGTAGCTCTCGTCGTCGGGCAGGCCGTCGAAGTAGTGCCTGGCGAAGAGTCGCTCGCCGCCGAGCACGAACCCGAAGGAGTCGGCGATCCAAGCGTATTGCTCCAGGCCCACGCGCTCGGCAAAGTCGAAATTCAAGTAGGCGATATCGCACGCGATGCCCCGCCGCGCCAGGCCGGCCTTGAGCAGGCTCGGCCCGAGGTTGGGCCAGCGGAGGTTCGAGAAGGGCATGTTGACGATCAGGACGCGCGACATGGCTGCGGCTTCTTCACCCCGAGCCGGACGATGGTCTTGAGCTTGTCGGGGGCAGTCCTCCGCGGGTCGCCGACCCGAACCGCCGCCGGGCGGCATCACGTCCATCCTTGGCGTTGGATCAACCTGACCAGCTCGTCTTCGAGCGTTCGGAACGCCGTAAGGGCCCGCAACGGCGAGAAGTCCTCGATGTAGTCGGCCACTCGGTGCACTGCCCAGCCGACGTCAAACCGGCGAAGCCTCCTCCCGCTCAGCCCGCTTGCGCTGCGCAGGGCATTGTGGAGCAACACCTTCGGGTCGGCAATCCCTTCCGGGTCGGAGTGGGGAACTGGAATAGCCATTCGACCGTTCGGGTTGCCCGCCGCCCGGCGAACCGCGGACTCGCTGAACAACAGCCAAGCCTCCGTCATGCGAACCGGGACGACCGCGACCACGGGTAGCTTGATTCCGCTCTCGTGGATCGCGCGCTCGATCTCGTCTCGCCGTGTCTGGGGAGGCTGCCCCTCGGCGTCGCGGTGAACGAACAAGAGGTCGCAGGGATAGTAGGTCGTCGCGGCAACGATTCGATCGGCCAGAGTCCGCGGCTTCTCTCGAAGTGCGCGGAGGTCGGCCCAATAGGCTTGGATGGCGATCCCCGCGCCAAGGTGCTGGCGCAGCAGCCACCGGAGATGGTGCAGCAGCACTTGGTCGGACGAGCCGTCCGAGACCAGGGTGATGTGCAGATCCATCATTCCTCGGCCATGAACGGCAAGAGAGGCTGAAGATCCTCCCGATCCTTGACGCGGCGGGGCCCAGGTCGCTTTCCATCGCTGCCCCGCTTGCCCGGTTCCCCCGGTTCATCGTGGACGGCCAGCGGATTGAGGTATGCCGCGAGCAGGCCCCGTGAGACGGTGCGCACGTTGGGAAACATCGTCGCTCGCCACGTCTTGCGCAACCACGAAAACCTAACCGCCTGACACCGCTTCTTGTTCACGGCGACCTCGCGTGCTACCGCCACGAGCAGATCGTCGTCCTTCACGAGTCCGACCACGGCTGGCGAGTGTGTGTTGACAATCACCTGTCGCAAAGGATTGTCCGGCCCGACGGCCTCATCCACTCCAACACACAGTCCTTCCACCAGCCGCAGCATGGCGGGGATGCGCTCCGGGTGGATGCCGTTTTCGGGCTCTTCGAAGCACAAGAGGCCCCTTGCCTCGGGGTCCATGTCGAGGATCGCCAACGCGAGGAACCGCAGCGTGCCGTCCGACAGGGCGCGGGCGGCATGGAGGTTCCCATCGCGGTCCACGACCTGAAGAGTGAACAGTTCCCTCTGACGATCCTCGTCGACGCGCACCTCGCGCACGTCGTCGACCAGGGCAGAAAGCGCGTTGGCCACCCGCGCGAAGACCGAACCCTCGGCACCGGCGTCGCCGTTACCCGCCTCGCGGCGCGCAAGGTGTTGCAGCGTCGAGGCCAGGTGCGACCCGTCGACGCCGACGTGGACCGGCGCGTGGAAAGAGTCGGGTTGGCGCAGCGACGACGGCTCGAGTTGCAAAAGGCGCCACGACTGCATCTCGCGCCGGGCCAACAGCGCGGTCGGGCTTTCGAGCGCGTTGGTGCTGGAGAGCACCGTGCGCGGCAGTTGCGAGGCGAGGTACTCGCGCGGTTTTCCGCTCCGCCCGTCCTGATGGAGCTTGATCCTCCGTTCCGCACCCCGGCCTTCCGTGGAAAGGAATGGCCCCACGCGGCGTCCCTTCACGACCGACTTGCGCCAATTAGCGCTGTGGGGAAAGCCGAGATGCTTGTGCGCGTCACCCACATTGATGTGCCGAAGGTCCTCCTCGACCACCTCGATCCGCTCGCCCGACGCGACTCCCGGCTCGCGCCGGTAGCGCAAGGTCAGGCGGTAGACGAGGAACGTGATGGACGCCTTGGCTGTCTGGCCCAAGTCGTCCTGGCCCGACTCGGGGACCAGCATTTCGGCTTCGAACGACATCTCGTCCGCGTGCTCGGTGCCGAGCTTGAGGAACAGGCTGCGCACGTCGGTGGCTCGGTAGCGCTCGTCGCGCACCGACTTGGCGGCATCCATCAGGGGCCGATCCGCCAAAGCGCTCAAGAACGTGATCGCGTCGAAAAGGTTCGACTTCCCGACGCCGTTGGCCCCCGCGATGCAGGTGAACGGGCCGAACGACACGTCGACGTCGACCAGATTCTTGAAGTTCTTGACTCGCAGACGCGTAAGCATGGAAGCCTCAACCGCCTGACGGGTCAGCGCCTCGGTCGGACAAAGCCGTAGACTGCTTCGCCATGTCGTACTGCCGAACAGTCTGTTTCAGTTGTTCGGCGAACTTGAAGATGTCGTTCACGTCGGCGATCGGGTGGCGTGTCTCGACCTTCGCGTCGTCGAACAACCCGAGGTATTTCTGTGGGCCATTGAACCACAGCCGGCAGATCGGCTTGCGGTTGTTATCGTCAAGGAGGATGCCGCAGTACGATTTGCGGTCGCGCATGGCGATGCGCTCTACTGGAATGGACTCACGGAGGATGGCCTTGACCACGTAGTATCCTTCCAGTTCCTCCGGTGTGGTTTCGATCCGGTCATCCTCGGACGATCCCTCATCATCAACAGACGGCGAGGGAGGGGCGGGCGTCCCGGCCGAATTGACATTTTCCAGGGCCGATTTCAGACGCTCGTTGATTCGCTCCGAGATGAACTCGCCAAAGGCCCGCCGTGTAATCTGACCGAAGTGCTCGCGCACCGACTGAGTCATGCGGCCCGAGTAGACGCGACTGGCGAGCAGCCGCACGAACTCGTCCGACGGGTTCTCCCACTCTTCGGCCAGAACGCGTTTGATGCCTCTTGCGAATTTGAGTTCGCTTGCAGTCGCCAGAATACTCTCTAGATCGAAGCTGTCCTTGCTGAACCTCTTGAGTTCGGCCGCGACCTCCTCGGTGATCTCCAGCATGCTGAACTCAAAGAACGGACGCGAGTCCATCTTGTTGGGCTCTTCCAAGTCGGAGAAGAAACGGTAAAGGACCCCGTCGGTAAGCACGCCGAAGCGTGCCTCGGTGACCGAGAAGTAACGGTACAGTTGCGAGCCGCACTCTCTATCGAGCTTGCTGCCCACCGGCTTGCACTCGATCAAGACGATAGGCTTTCCTTCGCGCATCAGCGCAAAGTCCACCCTTTCTCCCTTCTTGGTTCCGACGTCAGCCGTGAACTCGGGCTTGACTTCCGTCGGATCGAAGACGTTGTAGCCCAGCGCGTTGAGGAAAGGCATGACCAACGCAGTCTTGGTAGCCTCCTCGGTCTGCACGTGCTCCAACAGTTTGAGAATTCTGGCCGAAAGATCGCGCAAGCGATCGATCAAGTCCATGATGCCACCCCCTGGATTTGAACCGTGGGCAGAAGAACCGCCATACTTTCTATCAGCTTACTCGTTTCGCCTCGACCCGTGCAATAGGTCCACGAGATCATCGCAAGGCCCCGAAGCCGCGCTACGGCAAGTCAATCCCTCTCAGCTCGTATTCGAACGGCGCCGAGAAGATCATGCCGGGGGTCTGGTACACGAACGAGTAGTTCTCGATGGGCTCTTCCACGTAGAAGAGGTACAGGACGCCCACCTCGTTGGCCGTTTGCTTCGTGGTCTCGGCGTTGCCCTGGATCTGCTTGCCGGCCTTGTCTTCGAGATAGGCCGGGTTGGCCGAGATCCAGGTGCGGTGCGAGGCCAGGGCGCCGCTGGCCTCGTCGAAGCGGACCAGCGTCGCGATTTCCCAGATCTTCTTGTTCTTGCGGACCCCTTCGAGCGTCACGGTCACGCCCGCCACCCGCTTCTCGACGTTCTTCGCCTTGGCCAGGTCGCCGAAGCGAAACGTCTCGATCTTTCCGGGCACGAGGGCGTGAAGCGTGCCTTGGAGCCGGGCGATCTGCTGAACCCCGCGCGGCGGAAGTTCCAAGGGAATGGCGATCTCCTTGGCGATGCGCTCGGGTTCGACCGGGATCTCGCGGTCGGCGTCCTCGACCTGCACGGGCAGGCGTTTCCCCGTCTCGTCGAAGGCGCGAATCTCGCTCATCTTCTGCTGGAGGGTAATCGGGGCCAGGCGAGGCTCCCAGGCGATCTCCAGCTCGACGCGCAGCGTGCCCGTGCCCAGGCGCAGATCGCGCTGGGCCAGCACGCGGGTCGCCTCGAATCGGAACGGCCCGCGGTATGCGGCCCGCGACGCGCGCGAAGGCTGCGGCCGAAGCAGCGGAATGACCTTCACGGCCCGCTCCTCGCCATAGGGATACACGCCCAGCCGAGCCTGATCGAGCACCGTGTCGAGGGCCTTCCAGAAGGGCGTCTTGGCAAAGGCGATGTCCAGCACCGGGTCGGGCGGTTCCGGCCCGGCCTCCTTCCGAGCATCGAGGATCGGGTTGCCCGTCTGTGCCTGGATCGCCGCGAGGATCTTCGACAAGGGCAACTTGCCTTCGAGGGTGACCATGCCGGCCTCGAGCGACGCCGTCGACGCCACGCGCTGGAGCGTCTGGCGGATCCGCCCGACACGCTGCTCGATCTCGGGTTTCGTCGGATCGAACTCCTTGGGCAACAGATCGAGTATCGCGGCTCCAAGCGAAAGCAGTTCGGCCTCGGCCTTCTCCCGCTCGCGCAACTGAGGAGCGTCGAGTTGCCGGACCAGCCGCCGGACCTTGGCTGCCAACTCGGGGTCGGCCGCCGTCTCCGAGGCCGCCAATGGCGCAGCGCCGGCACCGGCCAAGAGTTGCGACAACACCACGCCACCGAGCAACACCAGGACTCTGAGGGCCTGCAAAACAACGAGTTGGGCAATCTTATGGAACCCAAGGAAGCGAAGCGCCCTTGGGTTCCATAACCCATGCCTTGGAAAACCTCTGTCGCTCTCACGAGATCCCACGTCTTTGGACCTCCGAAGGAATGAAAAAGCAAGGGCGTTTGCGCTTCCTTGCTCTTTCATGTTTGCCCAACTCGTTGTTTTGCAGGCCCTGAGCACGGCAAACCCCTCTCGAAAACACCATCAGGCCGCGGCGAGCTATCCCGCCCCAGACATTGTACTCGATCTGCGCCGCTTGCGGCACGGATTCGCGTCTGGGCCCGGTCGGAAATGGCTATCCTCCGGCGCAAAACACGCCTCGAATCCGAATCGCCGCTTGCACCCGGGCCGAGGCGGGCTTACCTTGGGCGACGTGCCGGACCCCAAGATTGTGCGAGTCGATTCGGCTCGGCCCGCGCCATCGGCTTCGGCAGGTCGAGGACCCTCCCACGGTGACCTATGCGCGATTCATTGCTGGGGATTATTGCGGTCTTGCTCATCGGTGGCGAGTCGGTGGCCCAGGCGCCGGGCCGCGCGGTACTCGAACCGCTGGCGTCGGCACAATTCCGTTTCGGCGGTCCGGTGGGCCGGCGCGTCGCGGCAAATGGGAAGGGCTGGCTGGTGCGCGCCCCGGCGGCCAATCCCGGGATGCTCGGCATGTTCCGCCTGCGCGACCGACTGCCCAGGCCCAACCTCGTCCCCTGGGCCGGCGAGTTCGTGGGCAAGTACCTCATCTCGGCCATCCAGGCCCTGCGCATGAGCGACGATCCCGATCTGGAGAAGACGGTCCGGGCGGTCGTCGACGAGCTGCTGGCCTGTCAGGCCGAAGACGGCTACCTGGGGCCATTTCCCAGGGACATTCGCCTCGTGGCCAACTGGGACCTTTGGGGCCATTACCACGCCATGTTGGCCCTTCTGATGTGGCACGAACGGACCGGCGACGCGCGGGCCCTGGCCGCCTGCTGCAAGGCCGCCGACCTCGTCTCGAAGACGTTTCCCGAAGCCGGCCGCCGCTTTCTGAGCGCCGGCTCCGACGAGATGAACCTCGCCATGATTCACTCGCTCGGCTGGCTCTACCGCAAGACGGGCCAGGCGCGATACCTGGGGATGATGCGGGAAATCGAGAAGGACTGGGAGAAGGCCGGCGACTACTTCCGCGCCGGCCTGGCCGGGACCGAGTATTTCCGCATCCCGCGTCCCCGCTGGGAAAGCCTGCACGACCTCCAGGGGCTCGTCGAGTTGTACCTTATCACCGGCGACGACCGCTATCGCCGCTCGTTCCTGCACCACTGGCAGAGCATCCGCCGGTGGGACCGGCACAACAACGGGGCCTTTTCGTCGGGCGAACAGGCCACCGGCAACCCCTACCAGCCCAACGCCATCGAGACCTGCTGCACCGTGGCCTGGATGGCCATCACCCTCGACGCCCTGCGTCTGACCGGCGACCCCGTGGCGGCCGACGAGCTGGAGCTCTCGACCTACAACGGCATGATCGGGGCCCAGCATCCCTCGGGCTCGTGGTGCACCTACAACACCCCCATGGACGGACACCGCGAGGCCTCGCACCACACGATCGTGTTCCAGTCGCGGGCGGGCACGCCCGACCTGAACTGCTGTTCGGTCAACGGCCCACGCGGGCTGGGGATGCTCTCGGAGTGGGCAGTGATGCGATCCGAGCGGGGCATCGCCGTGAATTACTATGGTCCCATGCAAGCCCAAGGCAAGCTGGCCGATGGCGCCGCGGTAAGGCTGGAGCAAGAGACCGACTATCCGCGAGACGGCCGCGTGCGGATCAAGCTTTGTCTTGAGAAGCCCGCCGAGTTCGATCTGGCCCTGCGGATCCCCGCGTGGTCGCGTCAGACGAAGCTCGCGGGGCCCGACGCGGCGCCGGTGGCGGCCCCGCCCGGCCGGTACGTTGCCTTGCGCCGCGTCTGGAAGCCGGGCGACACCGTGACCCTCGAGTTCGACATGCGACTGCGTTATGAATCGGGCGACCTGGAGGCGTTCGGCAAGATGTCGATTTACCGGGGGCCGATTCTCCTGGCCTATGACCAGCGGCTGAACGATTTCGACGAAGCGGCGCTGCCGGCCGTCGAGCCGGCGATGCTCTCGTCGGCGAGCGTGACGCTGCCCGAGCCGGAACCGGCGTCGGAGCGGTTCGGCCGGTTCAGCCCGTGGGTCATCGTCGAGATCCCGGCAGCGACGGCCGGCGCGCAGCCCGCGGCGAAACCGACGCCGCCCCGCGTGCGCCTGTGCGACTTTGCCACCGCGGGTGCGACGGGCAGCCGGTACGTGTCGTGGCTGCCGGGGCGGAATCTCGTCCCGCCGCCGCCCGTGCCGCACCTCCCGGCCGACGGATCGAGCGTGCCTTCGGGCACGATGGTCTTCACCTGGCGGCGCCCCGCCGCGGCCGACGCGTCTCGGACCCACACGGTGGTCATTGCCGAATCGCCGGACTTTCATGCTGCGATCCTGGAAATCGCGGCCAAGCCGGGTTGGCGGGTCGTGGTTCCCGCGGAGCAAGCGGCGCGACTGAAGCCGAACGTCGAGTACTTCTGGAAGCTCGTTGCCCGAAATCCCGCCGGTGCGACCGAGTGCCTTGCGCCGGCCAAGCGGTTCCGCATCGACCCCTCGCTGCGGCCGCTTACGGCCGAAGACCTCTCCGAGTACGGCGAGGGCCCGGACGGGACCATCGTCACGGCCGACCTGGCCGGCGACCCCAAACCGGCCTTCGGCAAGCTGATCCGGGCCCAGGGCTGGCAACCCGCGGCGGGAATCGACGGCAAGCCGAACGGCGCCGTGGCGCTCGATGGGAAGACGGGCATGCTCGTCTACGCGCTGCGGGCCTTTCCCTCTTACGAGTACACCGTGGCTTTGTGGTTCGCCCACGAGCACAAGGAGGACCGCCTGGGCCAGGTCTATAGCGCCTGGGATCACGCGATGGACGACCCCCTGCGGCTCTGCGTGGTCGGCGGCAAGCTCTTTGCCCGGGTCGAGGCGGGCGGCGGCTACTCGACCGAGGGCGTGCCGGTGGCGCCCGGCGATTGGCATCACGTGGCGGCCGTCAAGAGCGGCACGCAGCTTACGCTCTATCTCGACGGCAAGCGTGCGGCCGCGATGACGCTGCCGATGGAGGTCTGTTCGTCGTCGCGGGCCTTCGCCCTGGGCGGCAATCCGCTTTACACCGGCCAGAGCGAGCACTTGCCGTGCCGGGTGGCGCGTCTGGTCGTGTCGTGCCGTGCGATGTCGGCCGAGGAGGTCGCCAGGCTCTTTTCGGCGCAGTCGGCCGGTCGCGCGCCATGAACGGCCGCCACGCGGCATCAGCGCGAGGCGGCCAGCCGGCGCTTGCACTCGTCGAGGATTTCTTTCGTGCGCGTCGCCCCGCAGCGCGTGCATCCGACCGCGCGGACCTCCAACAGCGCGTCGAGCGTGCGCACGCCGCCGGCGGCCTTGACCTGCACGTGCGGCGGCGCGTGCCGGCGCATCAGCTTGAGGTCGTCGATCGTCGCCCCGCCCGTGCCGAACCCGGTCGAGGTCTTCACCCAGTCGGCCCGCAACTCGCCGCAGATCTCGCAAAGGCGGATCTTGTGCTCGTCCTTGAGATAGCAGTTCTCGAAGATCACCTTCACCTTGGCCCCGGCCTGGTGGGCGCACTCGACGACGGCCCGGATGTCGCGCCGCACGTAGTCCCAGTCGCCGCTGAGGACTTTGCCGATATTCACCACCATGTCGAGTTCCTTGCCGCCGTCGGCCAGGGCCGCCTCGGTCTCCGCGACTTTGACCCGCGTGGCGTGGCTGCCGTGGGGAAACCCGATGACCGTGCTGGGCACCACGGTGCTTCCGGCAAGGATCTCGGCGCACCGCTTGAGGTAATACGGCTTGATGCACACCGAGGCGACACCGTACTCGACGGCCAGCCGGCAGCCGTCCTCCAGTTCCTGGTCGGTCAGGACCGGCGGCAACAGCGAGTGGTCGATCATCTTGGCGATTTGTTCGTAGGTGTAGTCCATGGACTCTCCGATCATCCAAGCCAAGGCGTCTTTTTTTCCGGACCGAGGCGACCGGCCGTCAAGCCGATACAATACCCAGGATACGACGCGGACGTGGATCGGGCAATCGCCCGGAGGCGCCAGTGCAGCGTGTTCCGCTCCCCATCGACGAGGTCCTTCCCGAGGTCGTGCATGAGGACATCGGCCTCGCGGTCTCG
>JANLFZ010000111.1:0-1993 GCA_024653385.1 Thermoguttaceae bacterium
GGTGGCGTCTTCCAATCCAAGCCGATTGAACCAGCCGAGGGCCTCGGCATAATGGCCCAAGGCCGCCTCGACAGAGGCCATCTGGACCGCGGCCGCGGGGAGCGGCTCGGGGCGAGAAACCAGCGGGTCCAACACGCGCCGCGCGTCGCGAAATCGCCCGAGGTCGTACAAGACCCGGGCCAGGCCCTCCGCGGGGGCCGACGTCCCAAGGGAGCGGTTGGCCAACTCGACGTAATGGGCCAGGGCCTCCTCGAACCGGCCCTGCTCTTCGAGCATGGCGGCCAACTCGGCTCGCGCGGGCTCGTGCTCGGCAGCGCGGCGGGCGTGCGCGCCAGCCGCGCCTCGGCCTCGGTGGCATTCTCGGCGCGGCGCAGATAGACCCCCCAGAGATAATCCCGTTGTGGCTCGTCGAGGACCCACTGCAAGCCCGACTCGAGAAAGGTGCGTGCCGCGTCGCGGCGGCCTCGCGCCAAGAGGCCGTCGAGGACCGCGGCCGCGGCATCGTGCGGGGCAATGCCCAGTCGCACGAGACGTTCGGCCACGGCGCCGGGGTCGTCCACCTCGCCCGCCAAAACACGCCCAATCTCGCGTTCCAGAGCGACCGCCTCGGCCGGAGCCCCCTTGCGCTGAGCGGTTTCGAGGGCTTCGGCCCAGCCCTTCTCTTGGCGCAGTTGCCGCAGGCACGCGGCGCGGAGCAAGTCAACGCGGTAATCGTCCGGCGTCATGCGTTCGGCTCGAGCGAGCCATTGCTGGGCAGGCCCCAGCGCGCCGGTCGCCATGCACTGGGTCGCCAGATGCTCGGCGACCCTCGCCAAGAGGGCAGGGCCGAAGTACCAAAGCACCGCACCGGCCAGGCAGAGGCCAATCGCCACAAGCGCGGGCGCGCGCCATCCAGCGCGCCGAGGTGCTGTCGTCGGTGCCCTAGTCGTCCACAGTCGCATGCACCCAGGATTCTATGGGGACGCCGCGCAGCCGAAAAGGGACCCGCGAGCCGACCCGCCCGCACCTCTGCCGCACCAAGCCATGACCGGGCGCCAAGGCCTTGCCCTGAATCCATGGCGTGGGAGATACTTGGAAGAAGCCGTAGCCTCCCTTTGCCGCGCGACGTGTGAGGAGCCCCGCCGTAGATGACGCCCTCGTCCCACCCTTGGCGGCCCTGGACCATGGTCGTCTGGGCCGGCGCCCTGGTCATCGCGGCCGCGTTTTCGGCGCTACTGTGGTGGGCCGTTGTTCCGGCGTCGACGCCGGGGCCGTACACCGAGCTACTCCACGCCGCGACGACCGAGGAGCCGCTCGACGAGGAGACGGTCGCGCAGATCCGCGAGTTCTGCGGCGATTGCCATGCGGTACCCTCGCCCGAGAGCTTCCACCGCAACGCTTGGACCGAGGAAGTCGCCATGGGCTACGACTTCTACGCGCGGTCGGGGCGGACGGATCTGGTGGCCCCGCCGATGGACCGCACCGTGGCCTATTTCCGCGCGCGGGCTCCGGAGCACATCACCTACCCCACGCCTCCCGAGGCCACGAAACCCTTTGCCGCGACGTTTGCCGTCGAGCGTCTTTCGCCGGGTGGCCCCTCGCGGTTGTTGCCGGCGATCGCCGACCTGCGCTGGTGCCGATTGCGCGCGGAGGGCCAACCGGTGCTGGTGGCGTGTGACATGAACGGCGCGGTCGTCGCGCTCGACGTGCTCCAGCGCCGGCAAGGCGTCGAGACCCTCGCCATGCTCCGGAACCCCTGCCACGTGGAACCGTGCGATCTCGATGCCGACGGGCTAGTGGACCTCGTGGTCGCCGACCTGGGCAGCTTTCAAGCCGCGGACCACGATCGGGGCAGGGTCGTGTGGCTCAGGCAGAACCGCGCCGGGCACTTCGACGAGGTGGTCGTCGCCGCCGGCCTGGGCCGCGTCGACGATGTGCGGCCCGCCGATTTCGACGCCGATGGCGACACGGATCTTCTGGTCGCCGACTTCGGTTTCCACCGCACCGGCAAGAT
>JANLFZ010000111.1:2003-2695 GCA_024653385.1 Thermoguttaceae bacterium
TGTTGGAAAACCGGGGCCCCCGGCAACGGCCGCGGTTCGAGCCCCACGAGATCGACCCCCGGCCCGGCACGACGACCTTGCCCCTGGCCGACTTCAACGGCGACGGCCGGCCGGATTTCGTCGCCGCGGTCAGCCAAGAGTACGAGAGCATCGATCTGTTCATGAATCAGGGCCAAGGCCGGTTCCATCGCCGTACCTTGTGGAGCGGCCTGGACTTGACCTTCGGCACGAGCACGATCGACCTGGTCGACCTCGACGGCGACGGCGACGCCGACGTGCTCTACGCCAATGGCGACTCGTTCGACAACCGGTACGTGCCGCCGTGGCACGGCGCGCAGTGGCTCGAAAACCTCGGCGACGGCCGATTCGCGTATCATCGGCTGACCGACCTCAGCGGCGCCTGCCGGATTCGCGCGGCCGACTTCGACCTCGACGGCGACCTCGATCTGGTGGTCACCGCATTCCTTCCGTCCGAAGTGAAACCCAGTACCGCCACGCCCGAGAAGTGGGCCTCGCTGGTCCTCCTCGAGCAGGTCGAGCCCGGGCGTTTTGTGCGGCATACGCTCGAAACCGGCTATCCCTACCATGCCTCGCTCGAAATCGCCGATTTCGATCGCGATGGCGACCTTGATTTCGTCGTGGGCACGCACGGTGGGCCGCGCGACAA
Organism: Thermoguttaceae bacterium; assembly: GCA_024653385.1. Taxonomy (GTDB): domain Bacteria; phylum Planctomycetota; class Planctomycetia; order Pirellulales; family Thermoguttaceae; genus JANLFZ01. The sequence goes on from JANLFZ010000111.1 coordinate 2,671, forward strand.
AAGCTGCTGGTTCGCCTTCTGGTGA
>JANLFZ010000111.1:2705-10901 GCA_024653385.1 Thermoguttaceae bacterium
GGGCATCGCAGTAATGGGACGACAGCGGCCGGACCGGTTAAGATGCGCAATATGCGTGAAATAGCAAGGTGTTTCGGACGAGTTAAACCGCGCCGAGCGCAACGCCAAGTCTGATGCCGACCCGGCGCTCAGACGTATAATAGGCTCAGGGGCATCCGGGGAATCGTTGCGCCAAGGGAGTGCAGCCATGCGGTGGATTGGCATCGTTGCGACGCTGGCAATGGGATTGTGCAATACCGCGTTGGGGCAGAACTATGGTGGCCCTTCCTACGGCATGTTCGGCCAGCGGACCCTTGGAGTCACCCTTCAGCCGAAGCAACGCTCGATGGTTGGCGGGCTGGTGACCGGGCCCGCGGGCGAGTTCGTGGGTCGAGGCCGGGCCGTGGGGATGACGTTCAATCCTTCCCTGTGGCAATCCGAGACCGCGCAAGTGCGGCAGGCCGAGGTCCGTCAGCGTCAGATCGATGCTCGTCGGGCAGCCCAGACGCCGCCCACGCCCGCGCGACCGGAGACGCCCGCCCCGGCGTCCGTCGAAACGCCAACCCCACCCGTCGAGGAGTGGTTCCGTTCGCCGAGTTCGGGCAGCGGATCGGGCGTGGAAGGCCAGGCCCCCCGGGCCGCCTCTGGAGGAGGTAGTGCGACGGCGTCCGCGGCACCGCCTATGCCGCGGCCCCTGCCCGTGAGCCTCGGATTCGCGGCCGGCCCGGTGAACTACGATCCGGCCGTCTCGGTGGCGGGCCTGTTGGGCCGCACCTCGCGGATCGCACGCCTCTCGCCGATCTCGGTGACCATGGAGCGCGACACGGCCGTGCTGCGGGGCCAGGTGCGCACCGCGCGCGACCGGCAGCTCGCCGAGGACCTCGTGCGCATGGAACCGGGCGTCTGGCAGGTCCGCAACGAACTGGTCGTGGGAGAAACACGCTAGTGGGTCGGGAGTCGTTTTCGCGCCGGCGACGCTGAGCCTCGCACGCGACAACACGACTCCCGCCCCACGTCGGCTGCGATCGTCAGGCCTCTTCGACGACCTTCATCCCGAGGGCCTTGGCCAGCTCGAACACCGGCTCCTTGACGTCGCCGTAGACGGTCACACGGTGCCAGCCCCACTGGTCCCACTCTTTCATCAGCTTGTCGATGTCGCCCTTGACCTCGACGGCCAGCTTGGTGCGGCAGGCCTTGTCCTCGTCGACGTTTTCCACCGACTTGCCCTGGTGGAAGATGACCTCCTTACGGACCGGGTGGAATTCGACCGTGGTGGTCATGTAGCCCAGCGGCATGAGCGAGCGGATGGCCGCGCCCTTGCGGTCCTCGGAGTGGTTGCGGAGGTGGTACGGGTTGGTCGGACCCTTGGGTCCGAAGACCTTGCTCGGGGCCACGCAGTGGGCGTAGATGATCTGGTTCTTCGAGGTGTCGATGACCGGGTCGGAGATGTAACCCGGCCGCCCCACGAGGTGCGTCAGGGTGAGCATGGTCATGGCCGAGATGATATCGGCCTCGCACCCGCCCACCAGGCCGTCGTTGTTCAGTTGGTGGAAGCCCAGGCAGGGATAGGCCGTGATGTGGCCGCCGTAGAACCCGCCGAGGCAGTTGATGGTGATGCCCTGGGCGCCGTGGCGCTTGAGCATCTCTTTCATTCCCAGGTACATGGCCGCGCACTTGACGATTTCGTCGCGCGACGGCTCGATCACCCGCTCGGCGCCGCGGATCCACTGGTCGGCGCACTGGGCGGCTTGTTCCTTGTCGGCCTTCTGGTAGCACTCGTTGAGTTCCTTGAAATCGAAGGGCACGACGGTCGTGCCGAACACGTCGGCGATCTGCTTGTACAGCCCGCCGTGGTTGGCGCCGATGACCAGCACCTTCGATTGCTTCAGCCGCTTGAGGCATTCGCCGGGACTGACGGCCTGGACCGGGTCGGCGAGGCAGACGAGGTCGCCGGCCGGTTTGGTGTTCTTCTTGCGGGAGGCGAGCACGGCGGCGACGAACGCCTCGGCCGATCCGCCCGGCTGCTTCAGCAACTCGAAGCACCGGGCCGCGTCGGCCACGTCCTCGATGCGCGACGACGAAATGCCCCCCACCTTCAGTCCTTGGCGCCGCACCGCCGAGTAGGCGATGAGGAACTCGCCTGAGCCGCCGTACAGGTCGTCGGCGAAGATCGTGGGTTTGCCCGCCGCAGCGATCGTCTGGGGCACGCCCCCCCAACACGCCATGAGCACCACCAGGTAGCCGTCGATGTTCTTGGCCTTGTCTTCCTCGAGCAGTTTGCGGGCCTGATCGACGTTTTGGACGGTCACGGGCAGGAACTCGACGTCCGGGCAGAGCTGGACGATCTTCTCGGTGAACCGTTTCTTGGGCGGCTCGAAGTCGTAGCCGATGTTCGGCCAGATGGGACCGGTCGACGGCGTGTGCGAGAAGACCAGCCGGACCCGGGGCTTTGCCGCGGCGGCGCCCTGGGCGCTTGCCATGCCCGGTACGCTCAGTCCGGCAACGCCCGCCGCACACGCGGCGCAGCCGGCCAGGAATTTCCGGCGGCTCAGTCCGCACGAGCCGCAACCCGATCCGAAGGCAACAGGCAATTCGTGGTTCATTTCGTGGTCCTCGCGCAAATGGCAACGGTCTGGATACACGACCGGCAGGATAATGGATCGGCGTCCGCGCGGCAAGCATGCGCGAGCGAATCGCGAGTGGACTCCGCTGGCCCGTTCAGGCGAGCCACGCGCGTCCGCTTTCGGGATGCACCACGCGGATTTGCGGCCGGGGCTCGGCGGGAACCAACTCGAACTCCAAAGGAAGCACCCGGCTCGGAAGCACCCCGCCCGAGGCGAGCGACGACTCGCCGACCCGCACGAGCGATCCTTCCTGGTGGCGATAGAGTTCCAGCCCCCAGGGCTGGCGTTCGATCATCAACAACTCGCGCACCCCGATGCGCGAATAGAAAGGTATCTTCTCTCGCGTCAGATCGCCGGGACTGATGACCTCGATCAGAAAATCGGCCGCGCCGCGCCAGTGCGTACCGCAATTCGCCGCCGCGGTGTTCTGAAGGAAGACCGCCACGTCGGGAACCCGGTAATCCTGCTCCCAATCGCCTTGGAAGCCGGCGAGGTTGACACCCGGCAACACCACTCCCAGCCCCGGGCGCCGAATGGCCTCTCCCAACGCCATCAACAGGTCCGCGACGATCATCTGGTGTTCGTTCGTGGGCGACGGCGACATGACGTACACTCCGTCCCAAACCTCGTCGTGATGATCGGTGCCCGCGGCCCGCCGCTCGTCGCGCAGGCGTTCTTCCAAGGTTGCATCGGTGATCAGCGTGGCCATGATGGGAGTCCTCACCGCGAGTTGGACTGCGGGAGCGTCACTCTCTGATATTATCCCCCCGATCAGATACCTCAGCAAGGTCGGTCCATGTGGGGCCTTTGTGCCACGTGATTGGCTGCCGCAAAAGGTCGGTGCCGGCAGCGGTCAAGAAGTGGCACACCGTCCGGGCGACCTCCCAGAATCGTGCAATCTCGTTTAGGTCCAGCGGCCCAGGGCGGCGGAGCGGCGCAGCGCCTCCATGAGGCGCTGGACGCGGATGCCTTGCTCCAGCCCGGGCTCGGCCTTGCGCCCGGCAGCGATCGATTCGAGAAACGCGGCCAGGCAAGCGACGTGGCTGCGGATCCAGCCGATGGTGGCCTTTGGGCTGGGGAAGCTGGCGGCGGGGGCCGGATAGCGCTGGCCGCAGTCGATGCGGGTCCAGCCCCGCAGGCCGCCCTGAGGACGGTCCGGCGCGGTGGCGTCGTGGAAGTCGAGGTGGTGGGGGTCGGTGAGATTGAACCGGATCGCGCCGTCCGAGCCGTGGATCTCCAGGCGGATTTCGTCCTCCGTGCCCGAGGCGACGAAGATCGCCTCGATCGTGCCCAACGCGCCGGACCGCACGCGCGCCAGGGCCATCACGCAGTCCTCGGTGTCGACGCGCTCCATGCGCGCCGGGTCGCCGGCCGAGGGCCGCTCGGGCCAGGCGATGTGGGTGGCAGCCATGACCGAGTCGATCGGGCCGATAAGCCAGTCGATCAGGTCGAGCACATGGGAAGCCAGGTCGGCGATCACGCCGCCGCCGGCCGCGGCCGACAGCTTCCACCGTAGCGGCGCCCGAGGGTCGGCGCTGCCGCCGTGCAGGTATGCCGTGCGGAACGAAAGAACCTTGCCCAGGCGCCCCTCGTCGATCAGTTGCTTCGCCCGCATCGTCGCGGGGAAAAAGCGGTTCTGGAAAGTCATCTGGGCGATGCCGCCGTAGTGGGCCAGGGCGGCGGCGACCTCCTCGGCCTCGTCGAGCGTGGCCACCAGCGGCTTGTCGCAGTAGATGTGCTTGCCGTGCCGCATCGCCGAAAGCAGCGCGTCCTTGTGCAGGTGGTTCGGCGTGCACACGTGGACGATGTCGATCTCGGGATTCTCGGTCACGGCGCGAGGGTCGGTGCCGGCCTCGACCCCCAGCATCCGGCGGGCCTTCTCGGCGGTCTCGGGACGGCTGGTCACCACGCGCGTCACCCGGGCATCGAGCGGCACGGGATCATAGTAGAACGGCAAGGTCGCGTATCCGAACGCATGTACCTTGCCGATGAACCCGAATCCCAGAATGCCGACGCGGTAAATTCTCACGCAAGGGACTCCTACTTCTTGGGCGTCTTCGTCTGGGGAGACCTGTAATTGTTCACATGCCGGGGACAGCCCGATTCTCGCGCTCCTTTGTCGCCAGAATCGGGATAGTCCCCGTGAACGGTTACGGAGATCTTGTATCTCGTTCCCATCGATCTAATGAGAGAGCAAGGGCGCTTGCGCTTCCTTGCTCTCTCACGTTTTCCCAACTTATTGTTTTGCTGGCCCTTAGCATGGTTCCCAGCGCGTCGAGCAACTCTGCCAGGGCCGCCTGGCGCTGGGCGTCTTCGGTGTCGGGCCGCGAGCAGCGGATCTTGACGAAATGGTCCCGGTGGACCGTCAGGTAAAGGTCCGACACGAGCTTCTCGTCCCCCCGCGCGATGCGGAAGCGGGCGTGGTGCGCACGGGGGGCGTCGGGCGAGCGGCCCAGTCGCGCCTCCCCCTGGCTCAGCTCCTCGACCGACTGGTAGAGACCCTGGCGCCTGGCCGCGTGCACGTCGCCCTTGGCCCGCTCGAATTGATCGCGCACGACAGGCGCCCCGAGGTCGTCGGGAATCGAGCGAAGCCCGGCGTTGTAGACGTACACATCAACCCGGATGTTCAGCGGTGAACCGTATCGGACCGAGTACCCCAGGGCCTTGCGGTCGAAAAGGTGAGGCGGGTCTTGGCGGCTCCACCCGCGGACGTTGGGCCAGGCCAAGCGTGGCCCGAAAGCAGCGGCCGGTTCGGCCTGTGCCGGGGGCCCCCCCGCAGGCAAGGCTGGACGCGGTTTGACCGCCGCGGCGCCCAAGACACCGGTTCCGGCGCCGCCTGCCCACGCGGCCACGAGACCGAGGAGGGCCACGCCGATCCTCAACGAGATTGCATGATTCTGGGAGGTCGCCGGGACGGGGTGGCGCTGCTTGACCGCTGCCACGACTCGCTTTCTCCGATCCGAGAACGCCTTCCCGCCCGTGGTCAAGCGGTGGCACGCTCCCAAGATGGTGCAACTCGATTTGGCGCGCGCCGGCATCCGCATCGCGACTGCCTGTCGGAGCCCACTTCCAGATGGCCGGCCTTGCGAACCGGCCGTTTCCGTGCGTCGATGGCACCATAGCGGAGCGGAGTTCGGCGGTCAAGAGGCGGGAATGCCCACGTTGACATTCGGCATGTAGACATTTACAATAATGGGTTTCCCCGGCGCAGAAGTACTTGCGCCGTCGGTAGTTCCCTAGTGTCTGCCCTCCGGTCCCGGGAGCCGAGCGTTGCAAGAAGCGATTGAGAAGGCCGACGTTCTGATCGAAGCCCTGCGCTGGATTCGCGAGTTCCGCGGCAAGATCACGGTAATCAAGCTTGGCGGGAGCGTGATGGAGGACCAGCGGGCGCTTACCCACCTGCTGGTGGACGTCGTGTTCATGGAGAGTGTGGGGATGCGTCCGGTGCTGATCCACGGCGGCGGGGCGGCCATCAGCCGGGCCATGGCCGAGGCCGGCCTGGCGCCCCGGTTCGTCCAGGGCCGCCGCTATACCGACGATGCCACGCTGGCCATTGTCGAGCGGGTGTTGGCCTACGAGACCAACGAGGCCCTGGCTCGGCAGATCGACGAGATCGGCGGCCAGGCACGGCCGTTGAACTTCCGCACCCAAAACCTGCTGTACGGCCGGCGGTTGCGGCTGAACGGGCAGGACGGCCACCCCGTGGACCTCGGGCACGTGGGCGAGATCACCCGGGTCGATTGCGATCCGATCCGCTCATTGTGCGACCAGGGGATCGTGCCGGTCATCCCTTCGATGTGCCTGGATGAGGAGCGAGGCGGCAAGCTCAACGTCAACGCCGACACGGTGGCCACGGCCGTTGCCCAGAGCCTCAAGGCCGAAAAACTCGTCTTCCTCAGCGATGTCAATGGAGTGCGCCGCGACAAGAATGACCCCGCTTCGCTGATCCATTCGCTGACCGCGCGCGAGGCCGAAGCCCTGATCGCCAGCGGAGCGATCGAGTCGGGCATGATCCCCAAGGTGCAGGCCTGTCTCGAAACGCTCGCGGCCGGGGTGCGCAAGATTCACATCATCGACGGCCGACTGCGCCACTCGCTGCTGTTGGAGGTGTACACCAGCAAGGGCGTGGGCACCGAAATCGTGAAGGAATAGGCCAACCCGCCAAGCAGGAGGAGTTCCCACCCGTGACTCGCCCCTTGAGTTCCCAGGAAACGATCCAGCTCTTCCAGGACTACGTGATTCCCAACTACAACCGCTTTCCCGTGGCCCTGGTCCGCGGCGAGGACTCGTACGTCTGGGACAGCGAGGGAAACCGCTATTTGGATTTCTTTCCCGGCTGGGGGTGCGGGCTGTTGGGCCACTGTCCCGCGCCGGTCGTCGAGGCCGTGCGCCGGCAACTCGGCGAGCTGATCCACGTGCCCAACACCTGGTACACCGAGGTCCAGGGGCAATGGGCCAAGGCGCTGAGCCAACGGAGTTTCGGCGGCCAGGCGTTTTTCTGCAACTCGGGCACGGAGGCGAACGAGGCGGCGATCAAGCTCGTGCGGCTTCACGCGCAGCGCCCGAGGTACAAGATCATCACGTTCGAGGGCAGTTTCCACGGGCGCACGCTGGGCTCGCTTACCGCCACGGCCCAGCCGAAGTACCACGAGGGGCTCGGGCCGCTGGTGGCGGGTTTCGTCTACGCCCCCTACGGGGACCTGGACGCGGTCGAGAAACTCATCGATGCCGAAACCGCGGCCATCATGATCGAGCCCATCCAGGGCGAAGGGGGAGTGCGCCTTCCGCCTGCCGGCTTCCTCGCCGGCCTGCGTCAACTGGCCGACCAGCACGGGCTCTTGTTGGTATTCGACGAGGTGCAGACCGGGTGCGGCCGGACCGGCCACTGGTTCGGATACCAGGTCTTCGACGTGACGCCCGACATCATGACCCTGGCCAAGGCGGTTTCCGGTTCGCTGGCGGGCGGGGCCATGCTGGCACGGCGCGATATCGCCGCGAGCCTGCGCCCCGGAATGCACGCCGCCACCTTCGGCGGCAATCCCGTGGCGGCCGCCGCGGGCTTGGCCGCCATCCGGATGATCGAAGAACAGAATTTGCTCGAGCGTGCGCGCCAACTGGGCGACCTCTTCCGGGAGCGTTTCGTGGCGCTAAAGCAGGAATGCGAACTGGTGCGCGACGTGCGCGTGGCGGGCCTGATGATCGGCATCGAGCTGGCCATCGAGGGGGCCGCCACGGTCCGCGCCTGCATGGAACGGGGGCTGTTGGTCAACTGCACGCACGGGAACGTCATCCGGCTCTTGCCGGCCATGACGCTCTCCGACGAACAACTCCACCAGGGCTGCGACATCCTCGCCGAGGTCATCAAGAGCCAGGCGGTATGAGCCCGACGCCGTCCGCCGGCCGGGTACGGCGCGAGCCGGCCCGGCCGCTTGCGTGTTTTCCATTTTCCAACCTCCAACCCGCTCACCTTTTTGCCATGCGACACCTCTTGGCCATGACCGATCTGAAGCCGGCGGAGATCGAGCGGATCTTCTCGATCACCGTGGACCTCAAGGCGAAGTTCGAGCAGGGCGTGCGCGAACCGCTCTTGCCG
>JANLFZ010000111.1:10937-14498 GCA_024653385.1 Thermoguttaceae bacterium
TGCTCAGCGAGTACGTCGACGTCATCGTCGTCCGCGCCTACCGCCACGACACGGTCGTGAAGATGGCCAAGGTCGCTTCGTGCTCCGTGATCAACGGCCTGACCGATTACGCCCATCCGTGCCAGGCCATGGCCGACCTGTTCACGCTGCGGGAACTGATCGGTAAGCTCGAAGGGCACACGCTGGCGTTTGTCGGCGACGGGAACAACGTGGCCCGAAGCCTGGCGGTCGGCTGCGGCAAGATGGGCATGAGGTTCGTGATGGCCACGCCCGAGGGCTACCGCTTCGATGGGAAGTTCCTCGCGCGCCTGGCGCGCGAGGTGCCGAAGCTCGAACTCGTCGTCACCGACGACCCGGCCGAGGCGGTGCAGGGCGCGGTGGCCGTCTATACCGACGTCTGGACGAGCATGGGCCAGGAGGCCGAGAGCGAGCAGCGCCGCCGCGATTTCGCCGGCTACCAGGTGAACGCCTCCCTGATGGCCAAGGCGCCTCGAGGCGCGTTCTTCATGCACTGCCTGCCTGCCCACCGCGGCGAAGAGGTCACCGACGAGGTGATCGACGGCCCGCAAAGCGTGGTCGTGCGCCAGGCCGCCAACCGGATGCACGTGCAAAAGGGCATCCTTGCCTGGCTGCTCGGAGCGCAGGCATAGCGACGTTTTGACCGCGGCCTTTTTCTTGACCATGGGCCACGGGAGGGGCCCGGCTCGCCGGCTCCAAAATGCGCCCTCCCGGCGACCCCACGGCTTGCAATCCGCCGCCGACCGTGAGAAAACCAAGGCGTTCCCAATCAGCCATCCCGCGCACTTGGTGACAGGAGCTTCGCCATGAGAGTTCTCGTCTGGCTTGCTACGCTGCTGGTTGCGCTTGGCGCGCTGGGCGCCTCGGCCGCCGAGCAACTGTTCATTCCCGTGAAGATCGACGGCCCGGTCCACGATCCGGCACGGCACAGCTACTGGTTCGGCCCGTTCAGCGAGTGCTGCTCGGTGGCCGATTTCGATGGCGACGGCGACCTCGACGTGGCCGCGGGACGCAACTGGTACGAAGCCCCGGACTGGAAGAAACACGAGAACTTCCGCCACGGGGCCGAGACGAACGGGCCCGAGACCGACGACAACAGCGAGTTCGCCATGGACGTCAACCGCGATGGTCGGCCCGACATCGTCAGCTCGGGCTGGATGCGCATGAAAGGCGCCTTCTGGTACGAGAACCCCGGGCCCGAGGGGCTCAAGGCGGGCGTCAAGTGGAAGGCCACCCGCTTCCACGCCGCAGAGAACATGGAAGGCGTGATCCACGGCGACCTCGACGGCGACGGCGACGACGACATCCTCGCGAACCACTGGGCCCCGGTCCCGGGCCAGGGCATGACCTGGTTCGAGCACATCGACCGCGCCCCGTGGCTTGTCGAGCACGTCGTCGGCACCGAGGGCGAGCACCACGGCAACGGCCTGGGCGACATCAACGGCGACGGCCGGGTCGATATCGTCACGCCGATGGGTTGGTACGAGGCCCCGGCCAACCGCGCCCAGGACAAATGGGTCTTTCACGCCGACTACCTCGTCCACCGCGTGGGCAAGCCGAAGGAGTACATCCCCGCCTCGCACCCCATGCTCGTCCACGATGTCAACGGCGACGGCAAGAACGACATTATCGTCGGAGCCTCGCACGAGTACGGGCTGGCGTGGCTCGAACAGAAGCTCGACGCCAGCGGCAAGCGCACCTTCGAGACCCACTGGATCGAAACCGATTTCGGCCAGTTCCACACGATGGCCCTGGGCGACCTCAATGGCGACGGCAAGCTGGACCTGGTGACCGGCAAACGTCTGTTCGCCCACCACGGGCGCGACACGAGTTGCTACGATCCGCTCTTCGCGTTCTGGTACGACCTGGCCGACGGCAAGTGCGTGCGCCACGTGCTCTCGTACAACCACCTGCCGTGGTACCCCGGCGAGAAGAACCAGAATCCGCCGCCCAATGGGGCCATTGCCGTGGGCATGAAGCTGAATCTGGTCGACCTGGACAAGGACGGCGACCTGGATATCGTCGTGGCGGGCAAGACCGGGCTCTACGTGTTCTACAACGAGGGCACCACGCCCCGCCCGCGCGGCAAGATCCGCCTGCCGCCGGAAGAGGCCTACCCAAGCTGGGTGCCGTGGCACAAGTAGTTTCTTTTGCACATGGGATTTCGAGGCGGCCGGGTGGGACGGCCAGAGCGAAGCGATGGCCGTGGTCTGGCCCGACAGGGCACGGCCGTGGCGGTCGTTACTCATTGTCCTACAGGCGGTTGCAAGCGGTTGACCATCCCGTTCGTTCCCGATACCGCTTCATCCCCTCCGAGTTCAACGCACGCTCGGATACAATGACCTCGATTCAATGGAAGTTCCTTGCGATCGGTGTCTTGAAACGCCCCCCTTTGGAGCAGTCATATGGCAGCCCGGTTGAAGCGACTGGTGCCGGCTGTGCTCGGCGGACTGTTGGTCTTCGCTCTGTTCACCCCGGAGGGTCCTGCGCAACCGCGCAAGCGCGGATTTGGCGGCCCCGTGGCGCTCAATCCGGACGACGTTCCGGCATTCCCCGATCCGCCAACTGGCTTCGACGCCGTGCGCGACGGCATCCCGCACGGCCGATTGGAAATGGTGACCTACGAGTCGAAGTCGGTCGGCACCACCCGCAAGATGCAGGTCTATACCCCACCGGGTTACTCAAAGGACAAGAAATACCCGGTGCTGTACCTCTTGCACGGCATTGGGGGTGACGAGACGGAGTGGCAGCGGTTCGCCAAGCCCAACGTGCTTCTCGACAATCTGATCGCCGAAGGAAAGGCCACGCCGATGATCGTGGTGATGCCCAACGGGCGTGCCCAGAAGAACGACCGGGCGGAAGGAGACGTCTTCCGAACCGCTCCCGCGTTCGCCGCGTTCGAGCAGGATCTTCTGAACGACGTGATCCCAGCCATCGAGTCGCGCTACTCCGTGGAAGCCGACCGCGAACATCGGGCGATTGCCGGGCTGTCGATGGGGGGCGGCCAGTCGCTTAACTTCGGACTGGGGCACCTCGACACCTTCGCCTGGGTCGGCGCGTTCTCGGCCGCCCCCAACACGAAGCCGGCCAACGAACTCGTGCCAGACCCAGCCGCCGCCAAGGCCAAACTGAAGTTGCTCTGGCTCTCGTGCGGGAAGAAGGACGGCCTGATATGGATCAGTCAAGGCGTTCACGCCTATCTGCGGGACAACAAGGTCCCGCACATCTGGCACGTCGACGGCAACGGCCACGATCCTGCCCATTGGAAGAACAGCCTCTACTTCTTCGCGCAACGCATCTTCCGCTGAGATGCCATGACGCACGATGTCCCTCAACCCTGCGCAACAGGAAGCCGTATCGACGCTTAGCGGGCCGCTGTTGGTCCTTGCGGGGGCCGGCAGCGGCAAGACCCGGGTGGTCACCTACCGCATCGCCGAGTTGATCCGCCGTGGCACGCGACCCGATCGCATCCTTGCCGTCACCTTCACCAACAAGGCCGCCCGCGAGATGGAAGAGCGGGCGTTGGCCCTTTTGGGCAGGCGG
>JANLFZ010000112.1:0-5948 GCA_024653385.1 Thermoguttaceae bacterium
GCTTGCGCTTCCTTGCTCTCTCATGTTTGCCCAACTTATTGTTTTGCAGGCCCTTGCCCGCGGCGCGCCCGGGGAGGTCTTGACGGCCGCCTTCGCCGGAAGTACGACAGCGTGTGTGGCGCGGCTGCCTCGCGGCCGGGGACGCCGCGCCCGATGCCAGGCGGCCGAGCATGTCCGAGGAGAACCCGATGACCGATCACGAACACCGAAGGACGTTTGGCCCGACGCGGGCCATGGCGCGTCGCCGTTTTCTCCAGGGGCTGCCCGCGGTTGCCGCGGCGGCGTGGATCGGGCTGGACACGCCCGCCGAGGCCGCCACGCCATCGGACGGCGGCCCGCTGCCCGCCATCCAGCTTGGCTCCCACCGCATCAGCCGGCTTGTCGTGGGCTCGAACCCCATCCTGGGCTACTCGTACCTCGGCCCGCACACCGATCGGCACATGAAAGAGTATTTCACGACCGAGCGGACCGTCGAGTTCCTCCAACAGTGCGAACGCGAAGGGATCACCGCGCACCAGTTCTCGACGGTCGATCAGCGGGTCGACAGCCTTCGCTTGCTGCGCGAGCGCGGCTCCAAGATGCTCTTTATCTGCTTGCATGCCGATCGCGGCAAGATCAAGACCGCCATCGAGCTGACCGGGCCGATCGCCATGGTCCATCATGGCGGGGTGACCGACCGCTTCTTCGCCGAAGGGCAGTTCGGCAGGGTGCACGACTATGTCAAGGCGGTCCACGACCACGGCGTGCTGGCGGGCGTGTCGGCGCACAATCCCGACTGCATCAAGCGCATCGCCGACGAGGGCTGGGAAGTCGACTTGTTCATGACGTGCTTCTACTTCGTGACGCGCAAGATCACCCCCGGCAAGGACGAGGTCCCCACGCTCGAAATCTCGTATCCGTTCTTCAAGGACGACCCCCTGCGCATGACCGAGGTCGTGCGCCAGGTCAAGCAGCCGTGCCTGGGGTTCAAGATCCTCGCGGCCGGCCGGCGGTGCGCGAGCCAGCAAACGGTCCGCGAGGCATTCCAGTTCGCCTTCTCGCACATCAAGCCGACCGATGGCGTAATCGTGGGCATGTATCCCCGGTTCTTCGACGAGGTCCACGCCAACGCGGGCTACACGCGCGAGTTGGGCCGGATCTCGACGTAGGTCGCCGTGGAACGGCGGGTTGCACGGGCATCCCGATCGCGACAAAGCCCCGGTGGAAGGCGCCGCGCCGCGCGCGGCTTGGTCATTCGCCGATCACCTTGACCAACACCCGCTTCGGCCGGCGCCCGTCGAACTCGCCGTAGAAGATCTGTTCCCACGGGCCGAAGTCGAGCTTGCCGTCGGTGATCGCCACCACAACCTCGCGGCCCATCACTTGGCGCTTGTGATGGGCGTCGCCGTTGTCCTCGCCCGTGCGGTTGTGGCGATAGCGTTCGGGCGAGGGATCGTAGGGGGCCAGTTGTTCGAGCCACCGCTTGTAATCCTCGTGCAGGCCCGGCTCGTCGTCGTTGATGAACACGCTGGCCGTGATGTGCATCGCGTTGACCAGCACGAGGCCTTCGCGCACTCCGCTTTTCCGGACGGCTTCTTCGACCCTCGCCGTGATGTTCACGAAGTCCATGCGCTTCGGAACGTTGAAAATCAGGTATTCGGTGTGCGATTTCATGGCGTGCGTTCCCCGGGGGGTGCCTTTGCGAGCAGGGGTTTGTGTTATACTGGCGGCACCAGATCCTGTCTACCCGAGGGGCGCGAAGGTCGCGAAGGAACACCTCATGGCGGTCGTGTTGATCGTGGTGGGACTCGCCCTGTTGATCGCCGGCGGCGAAGCGCTGGTCCGCGGAGCGGCCCGCCTGGCTGCCGCGGCACGGATCTCGCCGCTGGTGATCGGACTGACCGTGGTGGCCTTCGGCACCAGCGCGCCCGAGTTGGCCGTGTCGGTCCGGTCGGCCTTCGTCGGGCAGAGCGACATTGCCTTGGGGAATGTCGTGGGCAGCAATATCTTGAACGTGTTGTTCATCCTCGGTCTGTCGTCGCTGGTCGTCCCGTTGACCGTCGCCGCTCGACTCATCTGGTGGGACGTGCCGCTGATGGTCGTCGCCTCGGTCTTGGTCCTGCTTCTCGGCCTGGATGGAACGATCGGCCGCTGGGATGGCGTGCCGCTGCTGGCCGGTCTGGCGGCCTACACCGCCTGGGCCGTATTCCAGGCCCGCCGCGAAGGCCCGGATATCGAGGACGAGTACGCACGGCACATCGCGGCGGCCCCGGGCGGATCGAAGTACGTGATCCTGCAACTCGTGTGGATCGCGGCGGGGTTGGGGCTGTTGGCACTCGGCTCGCGATGGCTGGTCGACGGCGCCGTGGCAGTGGCCCGATTTCTGGGCGTCAGCGAGTTGATCATCGGCCTGACCATCGTCGCGGCCGGCACCTCACTGCCCGAGACGGTCACCTCGGTGATCGCCGGCCTTCGCGGCCAGCGCGACATCGCCGTGGGGAACATCGTGGGGAGCAATCTCTTCAACATTCTCGGCGTGCTGGCGCTTTCGGCAATCATCGCTCCGGGCGGGGTTCCGGTCGCACGCGAAGCCCTTCATTTCGACATCCCCGTGATGATCGCCTCGGCCGTCGCCTGCCTGCCGATCTTTTTCACCGGGCACATCATTTCGCGGTGGGAAGGAGCGCTATTCTTGGGGTACTACGCGGCGTACTTGGCCCACCTGATCCTCGCCGCGACCCAAACCGCAGCGCTCCGGACTTTCGACCAGGTCATGCTCTTCGTCGTGCTGCCGCTTTCGGTCGTGACGTTGCTGGTCGGCGTGGCCAGAACGATACGGAGGCGACCTTGAAGACCGTTCATGGGCTGGAAACCGGCTCGTTTCTCGGCCGCTTGCGCGCGGAAAGAAACTTGCCTGTTCCCATGCACGGTTATCGTTTCCTTTCCCGCCATCACCCTTGGGGAGGCCCGCCATGCAAGCTGCCATGCCGAATCGTCTGTTCCGGTTCCGCAATCCGGAAGATTTCGCGCGCCTGCGGGAGCGGTTCGTCGCGATCGGGTTCACGGACCGCGGCGTTGCCGAAGCGATTGGCATCGACAAGGTCCGCAGCATATCCGGTCAGGACGTGCCTCTGTTGTTGCGGCGAACCAGCCGCGGCACGCCGCTCGACACGTTGGTGCGCCTGCTGTTGATCCATGTGCCCGTCCCCCAAGAAGCGTGCCGCCGCGCGATCGCGCCGTTGGCCTTGGAGGACTGGATCGAGTGCGGGCTGGTCGAGCGGGAAGGGGGCGAGGTGCGGGCGACCGTCCAGGTGGTCCCGTTCGAAGGGTTCTACCTGGCTTCGGACCTGCCCCGCCGGGTCGAGGCGGGCCTGGCAACCGACTTCGTGATGGGCGTCGGCAGCAGCTCCCTGACGCTGGCGAACTTGACGATCCGGCGTCCGGCGCGCCGCACGCTCGATCTGGGGACGGGCTGCGGATTCCAGGCCCTTCTGGCCTCGCGGCACAGCGAGGGGGTCGCGGCCGTCGACCGCAATCCCCGGGCCGTGCGACTGGCCGAATTCAATGCCCGGCTCAACGGCCGCGCCAACATCGAGTGCCTCGAGGGCGATCTGTTCGAGCCCGTCCGGGGACGTTCGTTCGACCTCGTCGTCGCCAATCCGCCGTTTGTGATCTCGCCCGAATCGCGGTACATCTACCGCGACAGCGGCATGCGGGGCGACGAGATCTCGCGGACGATCGTGCGCGAGGTGGGGCCGCTCTTGGCCGAGGGCGGGTTCTGCCAGGTCCTCTGCAACTGGGCCCATCGAAGGGGCGAGGACTGGCGCGAGCGACTTGCCCGCTGGGTCGAAGGGACCGGGTGCGACGCCTGGGTGATCCGCTCCGACACGCTCGACGCGGCCGCGTATGCCGCGAAGTGGATCCGCCACACGGAACGCGACGCGCCCGACGCGTTCGCCGAACGCTTTCGCCAATGGACCGACTACTACGACCAGTGCGGCATCGAGGCCGTCAGCGGCGGCCTGATCACGTTGCGCCGACGCAGCGGAACGGCCCATTGGTTTCGGGCCGACGACGCCCCGGAACGGATGCTCGGCCCGGCCGGCGAGTCGGTTGCGCGGGGCTTCGAGCTGCACGACTTCCTCGAAGCGTACCCGGACGATGCGTCGTTGGCCCAGGCCGTCTTGCGCCGCTCGCCCGACGTGCGGCTCCACCAGCGACTGGAACCGTGCGACGAGGGATGGCGCCTCGCCGAGGCCGAGATGCGATTGGAGCGCGGGCTGGCGTACTCGGGCAGCGTGGATCTCTACATCACCCACCTGGCGGCGCGGTGCGACGGGCGCCGGCGCCTCGGCGAGCTGCTCGAGGAACTGGCCCGGGCAGCCGGCGAGGACCCGGCCGCGCTGGCTCCCGCGTGTCTGGCCGTCGTGCGGAGGCTCGTCGAGCGCGGGTTCTTGCTGCCGGTCACCGATCCGCCACGCTGTCCTTCGGCGGAACCCGCACCACAAACGGCTTCTCCAACGTGACGGCCTGGTCGGTCAGCCGCGCCCGGGGCACGATGCGCACGGTGAATCCGCCCACGCGGCCGGCATCCTCCGCCGCGTAGTAGAAGGTATGCTCGACCTTGCCGGTCTTGCCCAGATACTGGTGCGACACCTTCTGCGGCGGCGGGACCATTTCGACCTTGGCTTGGTAGGCGTCCTTGCGCTTCTCGTCGGTCTGGACGATCTTCACCCGGTGGTACGCGCCGTCCCTGTCGCGTTCTTCCTTGATGCGGAACGACACGTCCGGCAACGAGTCCAACCGGACCACGCCGTCCTTGACGAACCGCTCGACCGTCAGTTCGCCGCGCGGCTCCGGCGCAGTCCGGTTCCACTTGCACCACAGCTTGATCTCGGCGTAATTCGCGGCGTCGGGCCACTGGAGGGCCTCGCACGAAAGGACCGGAACCGGGTCGCCCGGCCGGAATCGCAGGTCGTAGAACACGTAGGGGTCGCCGAGTGGCTTGTCGGCCTCGCCGGCCGCGTCGCGCTGGATCGGCTGGATCTGCACCCAGGCCTCGGCCGGGCGCGGACTGAACTTCGTCGAGTTGGCGTTCTCGAGCGAGACGAAGAACGACACCGCCCGAATCTTCTCCGTGCCTGCGCCCGGCAGCGGATCGCGGAGCGTCCGGGCGGGCTGGTGGGCGCGGAGGACGTAGCGGCGCGAAGGGTCGACGGGGTCGGCTACCTCGGCGCGGTCGCGTTCCTCGCCCACGAACGGCACATGCTCCAGTCGCCGCGCGTCGTCCGACATCTTCAGCTCCAGGGCCTCGCCGCCCTGAAGTTCCACGTCGGCGAAGACCTTGGGGTCCTGGACGAGCCGGATGCGGTACGGCGCGGCGGCGGCGGACGGATGCTTCACGCCGACCAAGAGGTTCAGGTCGATCGGCTGGTTGAGGTTGCGGCGGTCCTTCAGATCGAAGACCTCGGCCCGTTGTTCTTGTTTGACCGAGAGGATTTCGTACTGCCGGGGGCGGAGCATTTCGCCCAATCGGGTCAGGAATCCTGCCCGGTCTTCCACGTGGTAGAACGCGCCGCGGCCTTCGCCGCCCGCCGCGGTAAGCTGGGGCAGTTCGTCGCGCGCCCGTTTGAGCTGCTCGTACCGTTCGGCGAAGACCTGATTGTAGGCCGAGGTGTTCGGCTCGCCGAAGTTCCTGGCGAACGCCTCGGCGCTGCGGTAAAGGTGGTTGTCGGTCATGCTGAACCCGAGCACGTCGATGTGGATGTCGCGGTACTCGGGTTGCGCGAGCGCCTTGGTCACCGACGACAGATCGACCTTGTCGCTCGACTGCTCGTTGACGCCGTCGGTAATGGCGATGATGCGTCGGCCCGAGGCGGCTTCGCGCTGGCCCAAGTGTTCCAGGGCTTGGAGGATCGCCAGGTACAAAGGCGTCTCGCCCAAAGGCCGCAGGGCATCGAGCTTCTGGT
>JANLFZ010000112.1:5958-14491 GCA_024653385.1 Thermoguttaceae bacterium
AGTGCCGGGCGTCAAGGGCCGCATGTCCCACAGGCGCTCGACATCGTTGCCCGGCCGAAGCTCCGCGTCCCGGCCCACGGCGGGCTTCTGCTGGGTGGGATTCAGGGGGTCCCACATCACCATCGTCTTGTTGTCGGCCGCCCAGCCCCGGCGGTGACCGTACACGAACACGCTCACCTGGTAGGGCGACCCCGGATAGTTCGCCAGATTCTTGAGGACCTCCTTGAAGCTCTCGCGCGCGACGTCGAACCGCGACTTCCATTCGACGCGGTTCTCGGTGGTTACTGGGATCTTCTCGGTCATGCTGCCGGAGCAGTCGAAGATGAACACCAGCGACGTGTCTTGCGCCCCTTGACCGTGCACCTGGATGGTCGGCGGGGGGTACGGCACGAAGTCGGTTGCGACGACGACTCCGGCTTCGGGCGGGCGCACCACCAAGGGCGTGTAGCGAAGATGGCCGCGATACAAGGCGACCAAGTGGAGTTCCACGGCATCGCTTTCCGCTCGGCGAACCACCGGATTGGCGTGGGACAACCAGTAGGGCGGGGCCGGCGCGAGTTGGATCTCGCGGTGGTTCGGCCCGACGACTCCCCCAACCCGCCGCAGCGCGGTCTTCTCCTCGGCGCCGCGCAACAACGGCACCGTCTGCGCGGCAAGGGGAGCATCTTTGGCTTCGAGCAAGTAGAGGGCCGGGCTGCCCGGGGGCAGCCGGCTGTCGGCGGTGGTCGCCACGACGAGTTTCGCCGCCGGCTCGGTCTTGTCGAAAGCCACATCGTCGGCCGTGGCCAAGAGCGGCTTGCGCGCCGCCTCGCGGCGATCGGCCAGGAGCTTCCGTTCGGCGGGCAGGGGGTCGCGCACGCCCGCGTCCGCCGGGAAGAGCTTCTCGGCCGATTGGAGGTAGCTGGCGGCGGCAATCTCGAAAAACGGCCTTTCTTCCGAGGGCGCCGGGCCCCAGAAGTCGTCCAAGGCGCGCCGCGCGTGCCACGCCAGCAGGTAGTGAAGGTCCAACCGCGCCAAGCGGTGCGCCGGATCCTCGCCTAGCCAGCGCCGATCCTCGCCCGAACGCCACAGATCGCGCCGCGGGTCGTAGTCCAACCAAGGCGCGGCCGCGCGAACCGCGCGGTCGGCGCGGCTGTACCCTTCGCGTGCCTCGACCGGCGTGGGCAACTCCTTGAGTTTCAGCTTCGCGGTCGTCTCGCGCATCCAGGCATCGGCGGCTCCCACGAGGCCGGCCAGTCGCGCGCGGACCTCCTTGCCTTTTGCGGCCATCCGGTGGATCCGTTCCTCGGCCGGCGTGTCGCCGGCGACCCCCGGCGTGGAAGGCGCCGGCGCGCTGCGCGACCGGGCCGAATCGGCCTCGAGATATTTCCGGTCGAGGATCGTCAGGGCGGCGTGCTCGGGCCGCTTTCCGTCGGTCAACCGGAGGAGATAGTCGGAGCCGGCAGTCCCCCCCTTACCCGGCGCGACCCGCCGGGCCGCGGGTTCGATCGCCGCCTCCTGGCCCACCCGGCGCGAACCGATCTCGAGGTACTTCCGGTTGCGAAGGAACTGCCGGTCCTCGCCGGTCAACAGCGGCACGGCCAGGACCACGCCGATCTCCTGGAAGGTCTGCCAGTGATCGCCCGCCTTCTTCAGCCGGTCGCACTCCAGAAAAAACTCCTTGCGCAGGCCATCGTCGAGCAGCCGGCGGATGGAGGCCTCGAGTCTCCCGAGGTTCGGCGAGAGCGTCGCCTGGGGATCGGTCTGGCCGCGCGCCAGGGCCAACTCCAACTCCCTCGACAAGTCCTGGACCGCGAGAATCAACTCGTGGAGTTGGTCGAGCCGGGCCGGCACATCGGGGGTCAACCGGGCGTGAACCCATTGGGCCAGGTACGGGATCTCCGACCATGCCCGATCGCGCAGCAGGAACGCCTCGCGGAGCTTCTCGGCCCGCTTGACCGCCTCGCCGTATTTGCCCGACTTGCCGTCCTCCCCCGCGGCTTGGAGGAAGGCGGCGTGGGCCAGCTTGATCGCCTCGGGGGTGCCGATGAACAGTTGGTCCTCGGCCTGGCGGCGTTCCGCATCGGCCGCGTCGACCAGGGCGACGACCGCGTGGTGGATCCGGTCGTCGTCCGGCGAAGCCGCCTGCTCGGCCAGCCGCCGGGCCGCCAAGGCCGTCTGGATCGGATTCCAGTTCGCCTTCGCCGCCTCGGCGTCGAGGTACGCCTGGAGCATCCGCAGGAAGTGGATTTCGACCACCTGGTCGGTCGGGATCAGCGGGTCGGTCGCCGGAACTCGTCGGGCCTTGGCGAGGTACTCGAACAGCGCGGGCCATCGCTCGGGTTGCGGGTTGGCGCGGCACCAGTCCCAAGCCTCTTGGGCCACCGCAAGCCAAGGATAGCCGGCCGCCGCCTTCGCATCGAACTTGCCCGGCGCCTTGGCCCAGGCGTCGCGGAACTGCTTGCGCTGCGCCTCGGTTTCTGCGTCGGCGTGAAACCGCAGCGCCAAGGGCAAGTTGTGGGCGGCCACGCCCTCGCGCGCCGAGTGCTCAAGCCGCTTGGCGAGCCGATCGAGGTCGCTGCGCGTCTCCTCGAATTTCGGCTGGTACGCCGGCCCGGCCAGGGCCAGTTGCTCCATCCAGAGGAGTTTCTGCTGGAACTCCTCCCATCCTAGCGGATCCGACCGCCACACCGCCGCGTGATGGAGGGTCGCGTGGCGTTGCCAGAGGTCGTCCAGGGGCTGCCACCGTGCGCCCTGATCGGCCAGGAGATTGACCCGTTCGGGCAACTCGGTCTCGCCCGTGTACTTGCTGTAGACCAAGGTGAAGTCGCGGAAGTTCTCGTCTTGCTCGCCCAAGAGCATGGGTTCCTGCTCGTCGCCGCGGTTCTCGCGGACCCAGGCGCTGACGTGCTTCTTGACGTACGCGCTCAGCTCGCGCGCCGAGACCTTGTTGTCGCCGTTGCCCGGCTCCTCGATGTCGGCGGCCCCCAAGAGCCCCTGGTACACGAAGAACCCGAACACCGAGCCCTGCAACTGTTCGGGCGAGGTCCATCCGATCTGCCCGGGGCTGGTCGAGTTGAGAATCAACAAACCGGGAATGCCCGCCTCGGCCCGCGCCTGCTCGAGCCGGTCGGCGAAACTGTTGTACAACAGCCCGAGGCGCCAGTTGGCATCCATCCGGTTGCAGTCGAGGATCACCAGTTTGTTGGCCGGCAAGTCGTGCTCCGAGCCCTGAGGAAAGAGGTACTTCAGGACGTCGACCAGCGGAAGCCAGGTGGCCGGGTCGTGGGGCGACGAGGTGGGCAAGAGCAGGCAGGGCATTCCGTGGTCGTCCGACACGCCGTGCAGGCTCAGATAGACGATCACGGTATGGCGCTTGCGGAATGTGCCCTTGGAGCGCACGATCGCGTCGCGAAGTTCCGAGAACACCTGGACGCCGGTTCCCGAAAGCCGCTCGAACCGCGTGAAGTCGACGATCTGCTCGCGGTCCTCGCGCTCGGTGCCGCCCATCTCGGCCAGCCGGGCCACGTCTTCAGAAGCCCAGGCATTCGGAGGGACCGCGGGACCGTACTCGGTGACGGCCAGGGCGAGCAAGGGAGTGATTCGCGGGATGCGGAACACCCACCAGAGGAACAGGGCAATCAAGGCAACCGCCAGGAACGAGAAGGTCGCGAGCTTGATGCGGTACCAGCGGAGCGCGCGGACGTACGCCCGGTCGCCGCGCTGCTGCCAGGCCGTGCCCTTGGCCCCGGTTCTGGCGGGCCCGGAGGCCGGTCCCCGCGCTTTGCCGCGCCAGTCGGCCCGCCCTCGACCCGAACCTCCCCCCGGCACGTTGGAACCAGATCCCTGATGCGCCATGGAATCGCTCCCTCGAAACTCGGTGACGGCCCACGCCGGCTACGGGGTCCCCGAACCGAATCGCCAGGGTCGTCCTCAAACGGCCTGCGACCGGCCGACCAACCCCGCCCGATCCAGGTATTGTTTCAGGTCGCCCGCCCCATAGAGTTGCCAGGTTTCGGGCAAGTCGGGCAACTCGACCAGCACCGCTTCGATCCCGGCCATGAGGTTCTTGACCGTCTGGGCAGGGCTGTGCGACAAGAGCGGAGCCAGCACACTCGGCCAGCAGTACCCGATCACCGATCCGCCGGCCCCCCTGCCACGACACGCTGCCCGAAGATGCTCCAATACCGGCCCCTTCTGCATCTTCGAAAACAAGCACACCACGGCATCCTTGCCCCAAGCCTGATCGACGAGCTTGTACCACTCGGGAAAATCGTACTGGGCGATCACCACCGGCGAGACCCCGGCAGCGGCCACGGGCCCAAGCCACGTGAACAAATAATCGGTGGCGGGCAACTCCGCTGGGGGCGGCGCGCCCAAGTGGTTGAAGTCCATCACGAGGTACACAGGACAAAACTGAGTCAGACGCACCGCCAACTCGGCGGGCGACAGCTCAGCGATGTTCCCCCGGAACAGCATGGAGCCCGACTCGCATCGCTCCATGGTGTACGTGGCCTGAGTTTTCGGCGGGGGTGGCGCGGACTGGGCGTAATAGCTCTTGGCCAGATCGGCCAACTCGGGCGGCAGTTGCCACGGGGACGGAACCGCACCGGAGGCACCACCGGGCGCACGTTGACTCGGACCGCCCCGCGACGTCCCCCCCGATGTAGGCACTCCGCTTGCTCCGTGACCTGCCGCCTGCCCTAACTGGACACTACCCGCAGTCGGTTTGGAAGGGATCACTGCGGGCTGGATGGCGGTTGGCTCCGGAGGGCAGGAAGTCTGCCGCGAGAGCGACCCGGGCCCGGGACGGATCGTGGACGACTCGGGGTCGACCGGAAACACCTCGGCTTGCGTAGACCCGCTAGTCGCCCGGCCCTCGGAAATCGACGGTCCTGGTGAGGGGGAAGGATAGGGTGCTTTCGGCCCAAAGGAGGGGGTCGGTGCCGTGGGGCCGGCGGGTACCCCCTCGATGCGGACCGCAAACCGCGTTTGTCCGGCCACGATCCGATCCCCATCGCGCAAGAGCGTCTTCTGACCGATCCGACGCCCGTTGACGAACGTGCCGTTTCGGCTGCCCTGGTCGGTGATGGAACAACTCGAGGCGTCCGTCTCCAAGAGGAAATGGATGCCCGACATCAGTTGGTCCCGCGGAAACGACACATCGGCCCAGTCGGTGCGCCCGATGCGGATGGATTGCCCAGCCACCAGCGACACCCGCCGGCTTGCGGCCGGGCCCGAGATGACTTCCACAATGACGCGCATGATAGGCTTTCGGCGAAGAGCACCCTGCGGCCGGGAGCGAAACCGGCCCCCACCAACCGCGGACTGTAGTTAGCTTACTCCCCAAGCATGGTGCCGTCAAACCCACCTCCGACCGGAAAGGAATGCCCCGCGATTTCGCAAGGTCTCCGGCGTGGAATGTCGTCGCGGCAGAGCTTGCACAACCGGCGGAATTGCGTAAGGATGCACTATTGCCGGGGCCCAAGGGCATCTGAACGTCCGTTCGCCTGTGCGTGAGAACGGGAAACGACGGTTCCCGGCCACCCGACCGACGTTTCCGGCCTCGCCATCGCGAGGCGGAGGCTGGTTCTCACGGGCTTGGGAGGCATGGATGCCTCCCTTGCCGCGAACCTCCCCGAAAGCCGTCTTTGCCCTCGCCTACCATGCACTTGCCCGTTCTGCTGACCGAGGTCCTCGCGTGGCTTAACCCGCAACCCGGGGACGTGATCGTCGACGGGACCCTGGGCGGTGGCGGGCACACGCGCGCGCTGGCCGAGCGCGTTCGGCCCGGCGGCATGGTGGTGGCGCTGGACCGTGACCCCGCCGCGCTGGATCGGGCGCAGCCGGTCCTGGGCGGCCTGCCGGTTCGGCTTGTGCAAGCCAACTTCGCCGACCTGCCCGAAGTCCTCGAAGCCATCCATCTGCCTGCCGTCCACGGGGTGCTGCTCGATCTGGGCCTGTCGAGCGATCAGTTGGCCGACGCGGAGCGGGGATTCAGCTTCTCGTCGCCGGGGCCGCTGGACTTGCGATTCGATCCGACCGAGGGCGAGCCCGCCTGGCGTTTGCTGAACCGGCTCAGTGAGGAGCATCTGGCCGATCTGATCTATCATTACGGCGAAGAACGGTTCAGCCGGCGCATCGCCCGCGCGATCGTCCGGCAGCGTCGATCGGCGCCCCTTCGGACGTCCGAGGAGCTGGCCGCGCTGGTCCGCCGCGTCGTTCCGGCGGCCCGCCACCCGCACGCCATCGACCCGGCTACTCGCACCTTCCAGGCGTTCCGGATCGCCGTGAACGAGGAACTCAAGTGGCTCGAAATCGCCTTGCGGCGGATTCCGGCGTGCCTTCGGCCGGGCGGAAGACTGGCGGTCATCAGTTTCCACTCGCTCGAAGACCGGCGCGTCAAGGAAGCCATGCGCACCGACCCGCGCTACCGGGCACTGACGCGCAAACCCATTCGTCCAAGTGACGAAGAGACGGCGCGAAACCCCAGGGCGCGAAGCGCCAAACTTCGCGTGGCCGAACGGGTGGCATAGCACGCGCCGGGGAGCCTCCCACGCCGCGCGCGAAGAAGACCTACGGCTTCACCGACGCCAAGCGCAACGCGGTCTGGTGGAAGAACTCGATCGAGCGGGCGATCTCGGGCATCGACTCGAGCCAGTGGTACGAGTATTCCAGCCCGATCATCGTCGGACGCACGCCCTCGGCGTGCAATGCCTCGAAGAGCCGCGCCGACTGGCCCACGCCGGTCCCCCAGGGCACGTCGTGGCCGTCGGGACCGCGGGCATGGAGATCGTGCATCTGAAGCGTGACGAGTCGGTCCTTGAGCATGCGCACCGCCTCGACGGGGTCGATCCCCGAGCGCATCCAATAGCCCACGTCGCCGCCGGCCCCCAGGCGCCGGCTGCGGCCCCGGCAAAGCTTGGCGATCTTCTCGGGATGCCAGTAGTGCGGCGAGGCCTTCTCGTCGTGGTTGTGCAGGCCGACGTTGATTCCGTACTCGTCGCAGAGCCGCTCGATCGTGTCGAGGGCATCGGGCTTGGGCTCCGAGAGAAACGTCTCGATTCCCATCTTGCGGCCGAACTCGAAAACGCGGCGGCACGCCGCCTCTTCCTTTGGAAGGTCGTGGATGTAATAGGTCAATAGTCGCAGGCCCGCCGCATCGAGCTTGAGGCGAACGGCGCGCAGCTCGTCGTCCGAAAGTTGCGGATCGAAGTTCTTGGGAATCTCGTTGCTGACCTTCTGGAAGCTCAGCCCGCCGATGTACGGCAGGCCGAGCTGCGCGGTCTTGTCGATCGCCTCGAAGAAGGTGAACTTGTGGAACGTGTACGCCTCGATGCCCAATCGCCAGCCGAGCTTTTCTTGGGCCCGCACCGCGGGCGTCAGTTTAGCGCTGGGGGTCGTCGGGGCCGCCAGATCGCCCAGCACGAACTGGGCCGCGCCGAGATAGAAGCGCAGGAGTGTGGGGTCCCAGAAGGCGTTGGGGTGATGGGCGATCGTCGAGTAGAACACGCGGCCCCGGCCGTAGTTGCGGACCCACGCTAGGGCGTAGTCGTTGTCGGCCCGTTCGCGCGGCCCGCTGCCCAGGTCGGTCTTCTCGGTGTCGATGCTCAACAGCACGCGGAGCCGGTCGCGCGAGTAGGGGCCGGCGACGCGGAAGAACTCGTCGCGGCGTTCGAAGCCCTGCCCGCCGAACGGCGCCACCAGCGGATGCCCCGGGTCGTCGAGCTTCGCGACCACCCGTTCGTCCTGCGCGCGATGGGCCGCTCCGCGCGCGCCCAACATGAAGCCGAACTCGGGCCAGTCTTCGTGGGCGCCGGGCCAGCGGGTGAAGGCGACCGTGGTGCCGTGGACGCCCATCAGCCCGCCGCCGCCGGTGACGAACTCCAACAGGCTCCGCCGCAATTCGGGGTCGTCGAACGGGTTTCCCACGGTGTTGTTCAAGAATACCGCGTCGAACCGGCGCAGGCTTGGCGGCGCGAAGACGGCCGGGTCATGGCTCACCACGGTCTCGAACGCCCCGGTCTTCTTGCCCATCAAGGCGAAGGCCAGGTTGGCATGGGCGATCGAGCGGTGCCCGCCGTACCCCACGTTGAGGTCGAAGATCAAGAGCCTGCGCGGCTTGGCTGGGGCCACGACGGCCTTCGCCGGGATGGCCGCCTCGATCTTCTGCCGTTCGTCGTCGGTGACGGTAAACGTCTCGCCGGATGCCCGAATGGGCTTCGGCGGCTCGCCGGCCACCCCAGAGACGACCGACGCCGAAACCACGACGAGAATACCGGCGAACCGGCGCATGAGAGGGAACAGGAGCATGGTCCATTCCTTCGCAGAAGGTCAATACCAGCGTGCCAAAACGGCTCCCATCCTACGTCGCCGACCACGGATCCGGCAAGACGCGGTCGCGTTGGCCGCTTTTCGCGGGGCGGATCGCGATGGGATCCCGTGCGCCGGGCCCTGGGACAGACCTTGCGCGTGGCGTGCCGGGTGGATCTGGCGGCCATGACGCCCCAGAATGCTCTGGCCAGCACCGGCTATTGCCTGGCCGGCGCGGGCG
>JANLFZ010000113.1 GCA_024653385.1 Thermoguttaceae bacterium
AAACGAGAATTATACTTGGGCAGCGGTTCTTCGCAACCACCTGGAGTTCGTACGTGCCGGCCGGACGCCCTCCTGAATGGCAACTTCCCCCGGGCGTCCCGCGGGGCGCATGGCAGTACGCCCAAGCCGAACACATTGCCCAACAGTACGATGCCTACTTCGCCGATAACCGACTCTTCGATTTCGACGAACAAGTACTCGCCAGGCACTTCGATCGACCGGGAGTAGTGGTCGACCTGGGTTGCGGGACCGGAAGGGCGATGGTCCCCCTCGCGCGAAGGGGATTCACCTGCCTCGGGGTCGATCTTTCGATCCCGATGCTCCGAGTCGTGGGCGAAAAAGCCCTTGGCGAGAACCTGAGAATCCACCGGCTTTGTGCCAACCTGGTGTGTCTGGACTGCCTGCGCGACGGACTGGCCGACTACTGCGTCTGCTTGTTCAGCACATTGGGGATGGTGCGCGGGCGCGAGAATCGACAGCGGGTCCTTGACCACGTCTACCGGATCCTCAAGCCGGGCGGTCTGTTCGTGGTCCATGCCCACAACCTATGGTACAGCCTCACGTACGCCGCCGGGCGTCGCTGGCTCTTGAGCCATCTGGCCGCGACGCTGGTGCAACGGGATCTCGAACGGGGAGACCGGTTCTTCGATTACCTGGGCATCCCCAAGATGTTCGTCCATTCGTATTCGGAGCGCGAACTTCGCCGATCGCTGACCGCGGCGGGCCTTCGAGTCCGGGAACTGATACGCCTCCATGCCACCCGGCAGCGCCCCTTGCGCGCCCGTTGGTTCTTTGGCTGGCTGCGGGCCAACGGGTGGATCGCGGTGTGCCAGAAGCCCGCGGACGCTGCCGCGCGGACGAGAGCCTGACCCATCCCGCCGCCGTTTGCGGTGGGGATGAGGCCCCGGCGGCGGGCCTGCCCCGCCACCCGTCACGCCGGGGCCAACGCCTCGAGTTCCTCGGCCAGTCGCTTTCGAGCCACGTGCAGCCGCCGCTTGATCGTGCCCACCGGCGACTGAAACGCGGTGCTCATCTCGACCAGGCTCTGGCCGTGGAAGTAGAACGCCATCAAGGTCTGCCGGTCCAGGTCGGTCAGCCGCTCGAGGCCGGCGTGGAGTTGATCGCACCGTTCGCGAGCGAGCACCTCACCCAAGGGCGTCCGGTGCTCGATGCAGGTCGACTCGAGCTGTTCGGCTTCCACGGGCTTGACCGGCCCTCGGCGCACGGCCCGGTTGATCGACATCCGCTTGGCGATCGACCGGAGCCAGCCGCCGAAGCACAGAGGGTTTTCGATCTGCCCGATCTTGCGCATCGCCTGGATGAAGACCTCTTGGCAGACCTCTTGCGCTTCGGCCTCGTTGCCCAACCGGCGCATGGCCGTGGCGAAGACGGCCCGCTCGTACCGCTGGAACAACGTGTCGAACGCCTGCCGTCGGCCCTCTTGCGCAGCGCGTACCAGGCGCGCGAGTTCGTTCTTGTCGTGGTTGGTGGGTCGCTTGGTAAGGGTCACGGTTCTCTCCTGGCGGTACGAAGGTCCAATGCGAGCGAGACGGGCCGACCGGGGGCGAGATAGCCGAGTGAACTTCAAGACGTTCACCCGCCGGCTCGACCAGAGGTCGCCGTTTGCGCCGCTTGACCCGAAGCGGTGTTACCCAGAATCAGATCAGGGTCAAGAAGAACGCAAACGGGGCTCCGGTCGATGCCAACGCCCGCGGATGCCGACGCGCCGAAGCGTCGAACTCCTGGGGTTCGACACTTCTTGCGCCGCAGCCAAGGCGGCCGGTCGCCAACATGGATTGAGCGAGCCGGCCAGATACCGCACGAGCCGCGCCACGAGAGGTAGTGCCGAGGAAAGCCCGGGCATCGTGCGCGTGGTCTTGGCGGCGACAACCACGTCCTGGCCAGCGCCAAAGACGTCGGTTTTCTTGCCGGTGACGACGCGAATCAGAGTACCCATGGCAAACCCCTGCGCTACAGCGCGGTTTGGAGAGAACTCACGCAACGGGCGGGAACAGACACATCCCCCTCCGAGGGAGAGGTCGCGACACCCTAGTGCCGTCGAAACCCAACCACGAGCCGAGGGCCGGCGTGGGCAACGCCTGACCCATGCCCGCGCGGATTTCAACGTCCCCTATTATAGAGTCGTTTACCCGCGAGAAAAGTTCGCGCGAGAATCGCGATTTTCCGAAAATCCGGAACCAAACACGCCCAAAAGAGCCCTCGATCGGGTGGATCCTGGTGGCCACGAGGTTGTACCAGCCGGTCCTAGACCTTCCACTGCGTTCGCAAGGCCAGCAACGCCGCCGAAACCCAGTAGTACCACGAGAACGCGGCCAGCACCCAAAGCAAGTCGGCCAAAGGGGGGCCTGGGCGGATCATCCGGCGCGCCGCGGGAACCGCCAAGGGCCACGAGGGAAGGAACCCCATGAGGAACACCCAGGTCAAGGCCAACGTCATCCGTCGGCACAGATCGTAGTACGCCAGACACGTCAACAGCAGGAACACCACGGCCCCGATCGAGACCCACGAGGCAGCGCGGGGCTGCGGAACCCGACGCGATCGAAGGATGGCTGCCAGGGCGAGTTGGTGGGCGGCGAAGAGTGTGACGGGCCAGGTGAAAACGAACTCGTCGCAAAGCCGGTTTCCAAGCGGCGTGGCAAGGGATCCCCACACGATCGCCGCAGTCCAGAAGACCGTCCATCCCGCCGCGCGCCAACCGCCAGGCCGGTGCCGTCGCCAAGCCATCGCGGCAAGGGCACCGCAAGCCGCCGCCACAACAAGTACCCCGACCAGCGATGCGAGAAACCAGCGGATCAGTTCCCTCGCGTCGGGCGCGTCGTAGGGGAATTCCCGCTCCCCACCGACCACCCAGGCCAGGTCCAGCGGGCGCGCGTCGAGCACGGTCGAGGCGGGCTGCGCCCGCGCAAGCCGCTCGGCGTCCAGACGGCCCGGATTGCCCACGTAAACGCAAACCGCCCGGGTCGGGCTCCGCAAGTACAGGCGCCCCCGGTGCAACGACGGCGCGGTCCAACAGATCTCGCCGCGGAAAACCTCGGTTCGGGCCAGTTCTTCATACCGGTTGGGATTGACCCGGGCGAGGATCAGCTCTCCCTTGTCGTTGAACAGGAACAGCTTGCGGTCCGCGACCACGACCGTGGCATGGCCGGGCCGATCCGACGCCCATCGCACCTTGCCTGTCTTGAACTCGACGCACTTGAACACGCCCCGCGAGGGCCGGTGCCGGCTGGTCTGCATCTCGCGCAGGTCGAACCCGTACACGAACCCGTCGACCAGGACGCTCGATGCGGTGTCGTTCGACATCTCCTTGCTGTGCCGCACCAGGCGGATCGCCACTCCCGCTTTCTCCGGGCCTGGCAACGGGCTGGCAGGCACGGCCTCGGGGACGATCTCGTACAGGTCCGACCCTGCCCGGAACGGCAGCATGGTCATCAAGAAAGGCTCGTCATAAAGCGGCATGGCCGCGTGTTCGTCGTAGCCCTGCGAGTACGGCTGCTCCCAAAGCAGTCGGCCGGTTGCCAGATCGAACCCTGCCAGGACGTTCTGAAGGAAGGCCACCACCACGCGCCGGCCGCCGACGCGGACGGGCAGGGCCGAACAGTAGCTCGCCGGCTGGCCCCCCGACGCCCAAATCGTCCGGCCGGTCCGGGCGTCGAGGGCCAACACGGAAGCCTCCGGACCGCCGACCGGCAGGATCACCTTGCCGTCCTCCACCAAGGGCGAACAGGCGTAGCCGAAATCGACCCCCTGGCCCTTGAACGTCGTCAAGACGTTGACCGACCACAGGGGTCGCCCGTCGTCGGCGCGCAGGCACCCGACCTGCCCGTCGGGCGCCGCGTAATAGATGCATCCGCCGTGATAGGTTGGGGTCGAGCGCGGGCCGGGGTACAGGCCGCCGGGTTCGTAGGGCCAACCGTAGCGGTACTCCCAGACCGTCGAGCCGGTGTCGGCATCGAGGCAGACGACCGACTGATCGGTGAGGGTCTGCCGCTGGGTGTAGACTCGGTGGCCCACCGCAATGATGGCCGAGTAACCCCGGCCGAGTTCGCGGGTCCAAAGGACGGGCGGCCCCTCGGCGGGCCAAGAGTCGGCCAGGTCGGTCTCGTCGGAGCGGGCATCGTAGTGCGGGCCGCGCCAGTGCGGCCAGCCCGGGCCTTCGGCCATCTCGGCCAGATCTTCGGTGGCGGCCGGTGGAGCCGTGGTCGGTAGCGGCGGCAGGTCGATGAAGTACAGGATCGCCGCGACGAAGAGCCCGCCCCAAACGAGCACGCGCAAGGCCACCG
Organism: Thermoguttaceae bacterium; assembly: GCA_024653385.1. GTDB lineage: Bacteria > Planctomycetota > Planctomycetia > Pirellulales > Thermoguttaceae > JANLFZ01. The sequence goes on from JANLFZ010000113.1 coordinate 4,302, forward strand.
CCCAAAGCAGCCGCCTCAGCCCCGATCGTGAATCGCGCGGATTCATCGACTCGCCTCGACGGCTCGGAAAGCCGTCCTACAAGTGCCAGGGGGCACGCATCGCCCGGGTGAGCAATTGGCTGGCGCCGGGATCGTCGAGGATCGTCTCGCGCACGGGGTCCCAGCGGATCTTCCGGCCGGTCAAGAGGGCGATCATGCTCAACTGGGTGATCGTGTCCGAAAGCACGGCGACCTCGACCGGTGCCACGGTGGGCCGGCGGGTCCGCACGCAATCGAGGAAGTTGCCCATGTGGTGCCGGCTGTCGTACAAGTGCACTTCCTCGGGACCGATCCGTTCGGCAAGGAGCTTGTCCGGTTCGGCGCGGAGTCCGCCGCGGCTGATGGCCACCCGGCCATGCTGTCCGATGATCGTGGCGCAGTCGCCGCCGGGCGTAAAGCGGAACGTCGCCCCGGAGGCGAACCGGCCGCGGATGTCCCAGTCATAGGGGGCGTCGAAGAGGCCCGTGCCGAACTTGCCGGTCCCCTCGTATTCGCAGGGCACGGCGGAAAGCGGGTCGTCGCCCATCGCCCAGACCATGTCGGTCAGCGGATGCGCTCCCCAGCCCCCGATAAACCCGTGGGCGTTGTCGAGGACCCAGTAGGCCCCCCAGCAGGTGCAGCGGTCCTTGGTGTAGGGGCGGTAGGGGGCAGGCCCGAGCCAGAGGTCGTAGTCGAGGCCATCGGGCACGGGGACCGGCTCGAGCGAGCCGCCCTCGAAGCCATAGCTGGGGGCCGTGACCTCGACCGCCTCGATGCGGCCGAGCCGGCCGTTACGCACCAGTTCGCAACCGAAGCGCACGTGGACCAACGAGCGTTGCTGGGTGCCGTACTGGAAGATCCGCCCCGTGCGCTGGATTTCGCGCCGCATGGCGAGGTCTTCTTCCATGCTCAGGCCGAGCGGTTTCTCGACGTACACGTCCTTACCCGACCGCACCGCCAAGAGCGCCGCCGGCACGTGCCAGTGGTCGGGCGTGCCGATGAGCACCGCGTCGATGTCGTCGCGCGCAAGCATTTCGCGGAGATCCCGGTACGGCGTACAGACCTTGCCGCCGTAGCGCCGGTTCAGACTTTCGGCATGCTGCTGGCGGCGATCGCGGAACACATCGCACACGGCCAGGATCTTGGTGTTCGGGTAGCCGGCCGCCTCGTACAAGAGCCCCGAGCCCCGGCCGCCGACGCCGATCGCACCGACCGTCACCTGGTTGCTGGGGGCCGTCTCGCCGAAGACCGAGGCCGGCACGATCGCCGGAAGCGCCAAGGCGGCCCCGGCGGCGGTCCGCAAGAAATCGCGTCGCGTGGCGTGCTGGGTCATAGGAAGGCTCCTCGAGTACGCAGCGATCGGCCGTATTGACCGCGCGCGTGGCGCGCGCGTCGGCCGGATATCCCGGCATGTACCGTCAGTCATCCGGTGGCGAAACGCATTGTGATTGAACCACGGCGCCGACGCAAGGGGACGAACCGGCTGCCACCGGGCCGTGCGGCTCTTGTTCGCCGTGGGCGGTCAGCCACCGGACAACTCGCACGCGCCCACCTGCCCCTCGCACTCGTCGACCTCGATGCGCACCAAGGTGGGCCGGGTTCCCGCGCGGGCCTCGAGCGCTGCGGCCAGACGGCAGGCGATGTAGCCGGCCAGAAGCTCGGCCGTGGTGTTGGCCACGGGAAGCAACGCGCAGTCGTGCCGTGGAAAGACCCAGCGGCGGTCCTCGAACGAGGCGGTCACCTCCTTCTCGTCCGCGGTGACGCGGATTCGGGGATGCTGGGTCGGAAGCAACATGCGGTGGTCCAACTCGCCAAGGATCGCCCGGAGCGACTCGACCAGAACCGCGAAGTCGACCACGCAGTGGTTCTCGTCGAGCGGGCCGCGGATCTCGGCCGCCACGCGGTAGTTGTGGCCGTGCAGGCGTTCGCAGGTCCCGCCGGCCAAGGTGATGAAGTGCCCGGCGCTGAAGACCAGGTAGTCCTTTTCGACGCGTACGTGGTATTGCGCGGTGCCCATCGCCGTCTACCCGTAGGCCCCCATGCCGAAAAACAACCGCCGTTTCAGCAGCCGGTAGAACCAGTAGTCCTCGGCCATTTCCTCGCCCGGCAGGTGGTGGCTCGTGCGGGGCTGGGCGGCGGCCAGTTCGGCCAGCGCGTCGCGGCCGCTGGTGTCGCGGGCCGACGCGTCGCGCAGGTATTGCGCGAGGTCCTGAGGGCGTTCGAGGATCACGCAGCCGCGGGTGCGGGCATTGACGAAATCCTGAAACCCGCGCAGGAACCTGCTTCCATCGATCGTTCGGAACAGATCGCCCCCATGATCGCGCACGTGGTCGCAGGCAAACGACATCGGCGGACAGGGCTCGATGCTTCCCCCCGGGCCGATCTGAAAGCCCATCCCCAGCGCTGCCGGGCACACGGCCCGGCCTTGGGCGTCCCAGTACGTGTCGATCAGCACGATCGGATGTTTGCGCCGCAGGCGAAGCAGGCGCCTTCGGAACTCGATCATCTGTTCGCGCGTCACGCAGAATTGGGGCGAGGGATCGGCCCCCACCGGACGGTACACGTAGTACCAGAGGTACATGGCTCCCCAGTCGATCACTTGGCGCACATAACGGTCCGAGACAACTTCATCGAGATTCAGGCCGGTCACCGTCGTGGCCACGCCGAAAAGCACCTTGCGCTGGTGGAGGCGGGCGATCCCCTCGACCGCGGCCTTGTAGACCCCGGGCCCTCGCCGCTGGTCGTTTTGTTCTTCCGGTCCGTCGAGACTCACCAGGGGTGTGACATTGCCCGCCTCGACCACCCGGGCGACGTTCTCCTCGCTGAAGAACATCCCATTGGTGATGATCTGGAAGTAGCAGTCGCGGTGGCGCCGAGGGATCTCCCACAGGTCGGGGTAGATCAGGGGTTCGCCGCCGAGAAGCACATAGAACCGGCATTGCTGTCTGCGGCCCGAGGCGATGATCGCGTCGATGTCGTCCAGCGAGAGGCTTTGCGGAGGGGCGCCCGAGGCGATCCAGCAGCCGTGGCAGCGGAGATTGCAGGCACTGGTCAGCGATAGGAGCAAGAAGGGGGGGAACAACTGGCCCTGCCGCACCCGCCGCTTCCAGGCCGACACGGCCCGCATGCCTTGATACACCCAAAGACGCCCCGCCTTCAGCGCTAACCGTGGGGAAACCTCCGTGGCCATTCGGTAAGCGAGTCGGGCGAGCATAGCATCCTATTTTACTCGAAGGCGGCGGCCGCCGCCTCGCTGCCCGACAAATTCGCCGATTTCGGCGCGGATTCGTCGGATTTGCGCGCTGCGTCGAGCGCAAGCTGGGCCGCCGCGACGGCTTTCAAGGCGTCCAACGCGGCCTCGACCGTGGCGCCTTCTTCGCGAGTCCAGGCACGCCCGGGTTCCTCAGGGGTCACCAACGGCGGAGTCGTAGTAGTTGCCGAAACCGCGGTGGACTGCGCTTGGACACGGGTTGCCAGGGCGTTGAACTCGTCGGCGAACTCGCGCCAGAAGTCGTTCTCGCGGAAATAGATCGGCTCCACGCTTTTGCCCTCGGCCAGGGCCCGCATCGCCCGACGCAACCGCACCATCGGCCCGGCAAAGTGATTGCTCAGCCGCAACACATCGACCACCACCAACGGCAGCAACAAGACCGAGGCCACCAGTGCGGGCTTGTAGTGGAACCACATGTCGTCCAACTGGAGATAAAACGCTCTGGCCGACCCCGTCAGGATGCGCCAACAAACGAGCATCAGGGTCATCGTCAGAAGGCAGGCAGCCCAGTAGAGCACGACTCGCAGGGCCAAAGCGCCTTGCACCTTGTAGTCGACGAAGAGTTGTTTTCGGGGAAGACTCTTGATCGCCATGGGACCGGCTCCGAGTGGCATCCGCGGTACGGGACAACGTCGTAATACATGACGACGCGCCCTTCTACCTGAGGATAGGTCACTCGGACCCTGTTTGCTGGGCATTCTATAGAGGGGTGACGCTCAGCCACGTACGCGACAGGATAGCCCCTTGCGAAAGCCAAGGAGTCGGATGAGTCAGACGGGAGACATTCCCCTCGATAGGACTACTTCAATGCGATGGTCCGCGCCAGCGGGCGAAGAACATTCTCGATGACGTAGTTCTCGACAACGTGCTGGCACACGTCGGCCAGGCGATCGTAGGTCTCGAGAAACCCCTTTCCGGACGGGAGGCTGCCGTATTGTCGAGCTGTGACGTAGACGCTCAGTTGCTCCTCCGGGTATTCGCCACCCCTCATCTGGAGGAAGTTGGTTCGTGTCTCGATGCTCACTCGACACTGAAGACGGAAGTCCTCGTCCAGCGCGATCGTCAAGGCAGGCTCGAACCCGGTAACCGTGGCCCCCGGCACTTCGAGCAGGCGTTCCATGGCGGGGCTAACGCCGAGGGCCTCGGCCACCACCTGATTGTGGTTCCCACGATAGGTGTAGTCGAACCCGTAAAGAAGATCAAGGGCCTCGCAGTCCAGCGGGCTGACCGTCAGCATGTAGGGAGCGAGTTCCAGCACCAAGCGATGCTGTTCCAACGCCGCAGGGACCGACTCGGGGTTCACATAGCCCGAGCAAATGCGTCGGGCCTCGATCGCACACCAACGGTAGTTGCCCTTGTCGCGGTCCTCTTCCAGCACGAAATCGCCCCGATCGCGGCAGAAGAAGTTCCGCATCGTGGGATAGGTTTTCTGAACCCGCTCGAAGAATTGAAGGATCGTCTCACGGCCGTTGGGGAGATCCATCTCCGTACTAAGGTTCATGTTCACATAGAAGTCGTCGCACAAGGCGCTATAGCGGTTCATCCAGGATTTCCTTGTCGCTTACGACGGCCGGGTTCGCCAACAGAGGAGTCGAGCAATCCAATGACGACGAAAGTCACCCCCCTCGCCCAGAACGGATCGCCAATCCGCACCAACTGCAACCCACCACGACGGATTGGCAACCCGTCGTCCATCAAACGATTCGACGGGTCTTGATCAACGAACACTCCCTTTAGTATAGGGTGGTGGTCCAGAGAGTGTCAAAGCCGCCCCTCCCCTGGCTTATTCAGTACCCACCGCAGCGAGACGTCCTGATGACCGAATCGCTTACTGTTTTTCCCAGTCGCCTGGGTTGGATGGCGATCGCGGGCGCCGGTCCGGTCGTTCGTCACCTGACCTTTGGGCACCGCAGTCCGCGGGCCGCGGCGCGAGCTATCGTCGCCAGGCTCCCCGGCGATATCCGAGAGGAGGCGTGGAACGCCGATCTTGTGGCCCGGCTGCAAGCCTACGCGGAAGGCTCGCCCGAGGATTTCCGCGACATTGCGATCGACCCCGGACCGCAAACGCCGTTTCGAGCCCGGGTCATCGCGCGATGTCGAGATATTCCTTGGGGCACCACGGTCACCTACGGCGACTTGGCTGCCCGTGCCGGTTCGCCCAGGGCCGCTCGGGCGGTCGGCAACTGCATGGCGGCCAACCGAATTCCCTTGATCGTTCCTTGCCACCGCGTCGTGGGCGCGGGAGGAGGCCTTGGAGGGTTTTCGGCCCCGGGCCGGCTGTCGACCAAGCGGCGTCTGTTGGCCCTCGAGTCGCGCGGTGGCACGGTCTAGACCACCCGTGACGCCTTTGCGGCGCAAATGCTATAATTGCTCTGGAACCAAAGTCGCAGCCAGGGCACAATAGGCCCCCACCGGTTGATTGACCCGAAAACGATGGCTTCCGGTCCGGCGCGGGCGACATCGGCTGTAGGCCTTGGGCCCACCGGAAGCAGATGAAGAGTCTATGAAACCCGATCTATGGGACGTCGAGCGACGCGACGACGGCGCGGTCCTGGTTCGCGTCCATTCGTGCGACCGCGGGGGGCAGCCCCTGCCCGACGCCGTGTTCACCTTCCGCCGCGGCGATCCCCAGTACGAGTATTGGGAGCAGCAGTGCCGCCAACGGGCTCAAGCGGAGGTACGCCGCGTGTGATTCCGGCCTACAGACGCCGCAGGTAGATGTCCTTGAACTGCACGCGCATGGGTGGGCCGACGTGGACTTGGAGGGCAAGCCAGCCGTGGACGAGCCGCTTCGGGTCGCGGTCGTCCAACTCGCACATCGTCGCGCCGTTGATCGTTAGCACCACGTGCCCGCCCTTGGCGATCACCGTGTAGTCGTTCCACTGGCCCGGCTTGACGACTTTGAGCAAGTCCTCCGGGCGTCCCACGCTGCCGACCACTTGCTTCTTGCCCGCCTCGTCGATGACGACCTTCTGCCCCCGCTCGGCCAGCACGTCGCGGAGCAGGTACTCCATGATCACGCCCGTCCATCGGCCCGACGCGTCGAAGTCGGCCTGCGTGCCGATCAGCGGATCGCCCTTCGTCTGGCCCGCGGGCCGCTTGCGCGCTCGGTAGTAGATGCCCGAGTTGCCGCCCTCGAGACGAAACTTCAGCCGCAGCTCGAAGTTCTCGACCTGGTCCTTCCAGACGAGAAAGTTGTTCTCTTTGAGCTTTGTCTGGGCGGTGGTCTTGCCGGTGATTGCGCCGTCTTCGACCGACCAGATGCTCCGGTCGCCCTCCCAGCCGTCCAGGGTCTTGCCGTCGAAGAGCGAGACGAACCCCGGTTCGAGCCCCGGGACCGGCTGCGTGCCGGGGGCGGGTTTGCGGGCGGGACGGTCGGGCCGCGGCGCGGTCGGGGCCTCCAGGTCGCCCGCGGCGAACTGAATCGCGTCGAGATAGAACTGGAGCATCTGCGGATTGGAATACAACGCCGTCATGTGGCCGAACGAGGTGTTGAAGACCCGGCCCTTGCCGTGGGATTTCACCCAGGTCAGGGCGAAATCGCCGTCCTTGCGGCTGATCCAGCGCACGCCCATGTTCGTCCGCGCCGGATCGAGCGACATGAGCACGCGGAGCTTCGATCGGTCGTAGGGAGCACCGTACTCGTAAATCTCGTCGGCGATGCGGAAGTCCTTGCCGCCGAAGGCCGCCGCGAGCGGATGATCGGGCTCTTCGATGGCCACGCCGACCTCCTCGGTCCAAGGATGGCCCGTGAACGTGGCGCCGAACAGCTCCTTGAACTCGGGCCAGTGACGGTTCGCCGCGATCGCAAAGTGGATGCACACGACCCCGCCGCCGTCGGCGATAAAGTCAAGGAAGCTCTTGCGCAGCGCGCGTTCGATCGCCTGCGCGTCGGAGCCCAGCTTCTTGAGCGGTTCCTTGGCCAAATCCGCCGCCGTCGGCGTGATCCACGCCCCCGAGGCGTTGTTCAGCACGATCGCGTCGAACCGCTTGAGGTTCTCGGGCGCATACACCGCCAGGTCGTCGCTGGCGACCGGTTTGAAGGCCCCGCTCGCCTGGCCGATGGCCTTCATCGCCTCTTCGCCGTAGGGGATGCAGTAGCCTTTGTGCGGGTCTTTGTCCATCAGGTGCGGCGGTGTGTTCCAGATGAGCACGGTGCGGGGTTTCTTGGGCGCGACGCGGGCCTTGATCGCTTGCGCCGCCTGGCGGATCTCTTGGGCATGGTGCGGAGGAATCTCGGCCCGGATCGAGCAGCACAGCAAGCCGACGACGCACGAAGCGAGGATGAGTAAGGCAATCCGACGGATTCGCATCGAAAGGCTCCTTCGGTAGGAAGTGGGGTGTCTAGTGTGTGCCACTGCGAACGGTCAAAGGTCCCAGCCCGGCCGGTACTCGGACGCCAGCGCCTTGTCGGCCTCGGGGTTGTTGAGGATCTTCCCGGCCAGCGGATCGTATTCCAACGCCCCCTCGAACTGGGTCGCCACGTTGCCGAGCATGTTGAACTCGGTCAGCGGGCCAGCGTAGTCGAAATTCGCCCAGGGCGCCGGCCCGCCGGCGCAGGCGGCCAGCCAGTCCTCGCTGTGGCCGCGCGAGCGCTGGACCTGTTCGGGCCGGTCCTTTTGGACGTCGCGGAACTTCTCCTCGGGCAGCATCACGAAGGTGGCGTTGTGGCCCGAGGCGTAGATCTTGCCTTCCGTACCGACGATCAGGCAACCGGCCCAATCGGCCCACTTCTTCTCGCCCTTGTCGCCCCAGTCGAGGCCGCGTCCCAAGAGCCCTTCGAGTTGATCACGCACGCCGGGCCGGCTGCTGCCGTTGTGCCAAAAGAACCGGACAGGCGGCAGGCCGGCTCGGGCGGGGATGTCCCACCGCACGAGTTCCCACCGCGGAAACGAGAGCCGGTTGATCCCCTTGACCTTGGCCTCGACCCGTACAATCGGCTTGCCGGCCGGTTCGGCGTGCCACAGCGAATCGACTCGCAGGGCCATGAACGCCAGGTTCTGGGTGTGCGAGGCCCAGTTGCCGAGGTTCCCCGTGCCGAAATCCCGCCAGGAGCCCCAGGCCAGCCACTTGGGATGGAAGGGACGGAACCGGGCAGGTCCCAACCACAGGTCCCACTGCAAATAGGGCGGGGCTTTGGCCTCACCCTCGGGAGGATTCGCGTGGTCGGCCCCACCTTGGTCGTTCCAGGTGTGGACTTCCTGGATCGTGCCGATCGCCCCCTCGCGGATCAGCTCCAATGCCCGCCGAAAGGCGTGGCTCGACGTGCCCTGGTTGCCCATCGATGTGGCCACTCGGTGTTGGTTGGCCAGTTCGCGGAGCCGGCGCGCCTCGTGCACCGTGCGGGTCAGCGGCTTCTCGGTGTACACGTGCTTGCCTGCCCGCATGGCCGCGGCCGTGGCCGCGGCATGGGTGTGGTCGGGCGTGGCGATCACCGCCGCGTCGATCTGGCGGCCCAGTTCGTCGAACATCCGCCGGAAGTCGTGATAGGTCTTCGCCGCGGGAAACATCTGATAGGCCTTGGCCGCGCGCTGGTCGTTGACGTCGCACATGGCGACGAGGGTGCCGGCCTGCGCGAATCCGCCGAGCAACTCCCGCCCGCGCCCGCCCACGCCGATCATCGCCAAACGCATCTTGGTGTTGGCCGGCGCGCCCCAGACCGAGGCGCTGTTGCGGAGGATCACGATTCCCGCGGCGCCGGCCGCGGCCTGGCCGAGAAAAGTACGCCGAGCCATGCGGTGCTTCGTCATCGGGTTGCTCCTGTGCTCCACTGCGAGGGATCTGGCTTCTCGATTCGGACGCCGCGACAACGCCTCGACATCGCTTCACGGGGTCGTGGGCTTCTTGCCGTACACCTCGACCTCGGTGCAGTGGTTATAGTCGTTCTCGGTGTTCCCGTTGCTGTACAGCCGCACGTACCGGGCTTCGACGCCGCGCGCGTCGATCAACAGGCCCTCGTGGGTGTCGATGTACTCGGGATCACGGCCGACCCCCAGGCCGGCCGAGTTGTCGAAGTCGTTGTTGAACAGCGTATGCACGCCCTTGGCGAAGGTCGGATCGGAACACACTTGGACCACGACGTCGTGGTAGATGCGTGCCTGGGCATGGTAGTGCCAGACGACGATTGCGTAGATCGCAACCCGTTGGCCCAAATCGATTTGGAAATACTGCGGCCCAGGGCCGATCTCCACATAGCTGCCCTCGACGCCCTCCTTGTCGCCGTCGGTCACCTGGCTCAGCTCGCCCAGCGTGGGCGCCGTGTCGCTGGCGGTCACCGGCCGGCGAAGCGCCACGTTACGGACCCCGGGGGGCACGGCCAAGTCGGGACGCCGTCCCGGACGAGGCTTCTCGAGACGCGGGCTCGTGAGGTTCGCCGGCGTGCCGAGAAAGCGAGGCTTGGGCAGCTCGAGGACCAGGGGCACCTTGCCCGGCGTCGCCTCCCCCGCCGCGCAGGCCGCAATGGCCGTCAACCCCAGGACGGCGGCCATCGGCAGGCCGGAGACCGCAGGGCATCTGTTCGCGTCACGCATCGCGTTGGAGCACCGACGGAAGCAAAGGGTTCGTATTGCCGCGGCCCAGCCCGGCTGGGTGGTGCACGGGCGGTTGGCCTCATCATAGGTCCGAATCGTGGCGACCGCAACCGCCACGGCAGACGATCGAGTCCGCCGTGGGGACTTCCCTTCGATCCTACCCCGCGGCTTGCCGCAACCAATGCCGATTTCAGGAGTTGGACGATAGAGCCTTGGGATGGTAGACTCAGACTATTTGCGTTTCCGGCCGAGGCGCGGCTGTCGGCCGGGACGCTGGATCGGCATGGTTGTCCTTGGCGATGCGAATCTACTGTGGAGTCGATATCGGGGCTTCGGCGGCGAAGCTGGTGCTGGTGAACGAA
>JANLFZ010000114.1:0-14081 GCA_024653385.1 Thermoguttaceae bacterium
TTCCTTGCTCTCTCATGTTTGCCCAACTTATTGTTTTACAGGCCCCAAGGCCCGGGCATGAGGGCCGACTTGCGCGGTCTTACTCCGGTTTCGTCCCGTAGAACACAAGATTCACGATGCGCCACTGTCCCCGGTGCTTCATCAGGGTGAAGTGGTCGTACCCGAACTCCGTGCGCGGGCCGGCGGAGAGTTTCCAGTAAACGACCGCGCGTGCCAGGCGGGCCTCGATGCGGATGTCGATCGTCTGAGGCGTTTCGATCATGCGGTGCGGGGCCACGCGGTGGCATTCGGCTTGGCTGGCCAGAAACGGCGCCAGGTCGGAGTGTTCGAGCTGCCCGTTCGGGCCGATGAACTGCACGCAAGCCCCGGGCATGAAGCATTCGCCGTAGCCCTTGAGGTCCTGGTTCGACCAGGTGCGGAAGTAGCGCCGGATGAGTTCCTCGACCTCGGCCACGCGCGGGTCGTCGGCCGGCGGCTGCTTGGCCGCGGCGCGGGTCGGTGTGTCGGCGCTGGTGGCATGCCAGGCCTCGAGCAGGTCGAGCACGAATCGGCGCACATACTCGGCCGTGATTTTCTGCGAGCCGATCGCGCTATCCAGCGGCGGCACGTGGCAGAAAAGCACAAACGGAAGCCCGCGCTTGGCCTTGAGATGTTCCAAGGCGTAGAGCGTCTCCTCGCAAAGGTAGCGTCCGGCATCGGTCGAGACTCGCACCGGATAGCCTTGGCCGCGCAGTGCCCGGGCCAGCCGATCGCAGTCGGCCGTCGCCCGAAGCACGTCCGGTCCGCCGGGGACGACCGTGGGGCCGGGCGGCAGGTCGCCGCGGTTGTCTCGTTCGTTCCCCCGTTGGTTCGACGCTCTCGTTTCCAGTGCCATCGCGCCCGGCAACCCTTGGCCGAACGCGAACACGGCCGCCGGCCGCACTTCCGAAATCGCCTGCTCCAACTGCTCCATCGGGGCACCCCAGATCACGCGGAGCCGCCGCGAAGCCAACCGGTACTCTTTCCATGTCCGGCCGTCCAACCCCGCGATGCCCTCCCAGGAAGCGTTCGGCGGGCGCCCCGCACCAAACGGCTCGAAGCCGGTCAGCAGGATGACCGGCTGCTCGGGCGGCGCGGCGGCCGCCGAGACGGGCTCTGTCCGAACCTCCGTATCGTCCTCGACGGCGGACGAGGGCCGGCAGCCGGCAGCCACCATCGCCACCAGCCAGGCGAGCGGCGCCACCAGGGGAAACGGTCGGCAGAACAGTCTCATCATGCAAATGCCTCCGGTCGTCGGACCTTCACGCAGCCGGTGCCGCAGGGGGTTCCCGGTAATACCAATGTACCTCGGTCCGGTGGTGCCCGCGAGGGCAACGCGTGGGCCGGACGCATTTACACGGCGGCGGCGCTTCAGTATGAATGGGGGCTATCGCGGGATCGCCCAAAGCATCCCGCGGTGGTGGAACACCGGCGGCCCCGATGGAACCATTGGGCAAGCCGGCAGCTTGTCCTAGGGAGGATCCTTCATGACTGACGAGTCAGCACCTCAGACGCAGCCTGCTGGTCCGCGATGGCAGCCGATCGGGCCGATCGACCGCCGCGTGCTCGGCGTGCTCGTGGAAAAGGCGAAGACCACGCCCGACGCCTACCCCATGTCGCTCAACGCGCTGGTGACCGGCTGCAACCAAAAGAGCAATCGCCACCCGCTCATGCAGCTTGCGCCGGAAGATGTCGAGGAATCGCTCGAGCGTCTCCGCCACCTGGGCGCCGTGGGAATCGTCCAAGGGATGGGTCGGGTCTCGAAATATCGGCATTACTTCTACGAATGGCTTGGCGTCGACAAGGTCGAGGCGGCAGTGATGGCCGAGTTGCTGCTGCGCGGCGCCCAGACCGAGGGCGAATTGCGCGGACACGTCTCGCGCATGGAGCCGATTGCCGACTTGACCGCCTTGCGCCCGGTGCTCGAGTCGCTGAAGGCCAAGGGGTTGGTGGTCCCCTTGACCCCCGAAGGCCGCGGCCATGTGGTCGCGCATGCCCTTTACTCGCCGCGCGAGTTGGAACACCTCAGGATCCAGTACGCCGGCGCGGCGGTCGCGCCGGAAGGGAACCTTCAGGCGATGGTCCCGACCGACACCTCGGCAACCGCCGCGCCGCCATCGGCGGCCGGCTCCCGTGGACCGACACTGGCCGAATTGAGCCAAGCCATCGACAGCCTTCAGACGCAGGTCGCCGAACTGCGTCACGACGTTGGCCGATTGTCGGGCGACCTCGACAAGGCCCGGCAAGAAATCCTCCGCCTGCGTGCCGAACTGGGCGAAACCAGCCCGTAGTGGTCGGCGTTGTCCGTCCGAGGGGCCGCGTTTCATCCCCTACAGCACCCGCCGATCGGGTGCCGCGACCGCTTTCTTCACTTTGGCGGTCGTGAAACTATAGGAAAACAAGGAAGGATGAAGCGGAGCGGAGCAATCCGGTAAAGCCTTCTGGTTGTGCATCCGATCGGAATTGAGCGGGTGCCACGGGTTGTTCCGGACTCGCGTGACGTGCGTTTTGGGCTGCTAAGGACGTTTGACTTGCCGAAACGCCGCTTGGCCAAGTGGAGGCCAAAAAATGCTTGGCCGCTGGACGGTGCTCACGCTTCTGTTGGCGTTTTCTTGGTTTCTTGGAGGGTGCGGCGCCTCCAGGGCGGTGCGCGATCCCGAGTACGCTCGGCTCGCTTGTGCCATCGCACGCTCGCAGGCCAGTGCCGATCCATCGGCTGAAGCGGTTCCCCCGGTACTCGATCGTCTTGCAGGACCGCAGCCCGTCGAGGTCTACATCGAGTTCGCGCTGGCCCAGAACCCCGAGATCCATGCAGCGCGCAAGCAGGTCGAGGTGGCGGCCTATCGCGTGCCGCAGGCGGCCAGCCTCGAAGATCCGACGCTCTCGGTGATGGGGTTCCCGTTCGTGCCGAACGTGCCGCAGACGGCGTCGGGCCGCGAAACCGTACGCATGTCGGCCACGCAGGAGATCCCGTGGGTCGGCAAACTGCGGGCGCGGGCAGCCGTGGCCGAGGCCGAGGTGGAGGTCGCTCGGCGCCGACTGGCGACGGCCGAGCTGGAAGTGATCGAACAAGTCAAGCGGGCCTACTACGAACTGTATTTCGTCCAGCGGTCCCTCCGAATCGCCACGGACGAGCGCAGACTGCTGGACGAGATCGTCAAGATCGCCCAATTGAAGTATCAAACCGGCGAAGTGAGCCAGCAGGATGTTCTGCGGGCCCAATTGGAGGTTTCGAACCTGGAGAACGAGCTGATCCGGCTGCGCCAAGAACGGGCCAGCACCCAGGCCCAACTCGCCCGGCTGCTCCACGTCTCGCCCGAGACACCCTTGGCCGCCCTCGAACGCCTGCCCGACGACCAGGTTCCCACCGATCTCGAGCGCCTTTACGAGCAAGCGGTCGCTTCGCGGCCCGAACTGCACGCGCAACTGGCGATGATCGAGCGGGACCGGCAGAACCTCGACCTGGCGCGGCTGGGCTACTTTCCGGACCTAGCCTTGACGGTGGATTGGGCCGAAATGTCGCGCCGGCGGGCCATGGCGCCCACGGCGGACGGTCTGGACGATGTGGGCATCGGCATGATGGTCAACGTGCCCATCTACCGCAAGCGCCTCGACGCCTCGGTGCGCGAGGCCGAAGCCCAAACCGTGGCCAGCGCACGAGAATATGACGCGCTTCGCGACCGGACCGTCGAACAAGTCAAGGATCTCTACGCCCAGGCCGCCAGCCAACACGAACTGATCGGGCTGTTCCGCAACGAGATCGTCCCCAAGGCGGAACAGGCTTTCGAGGCCTCGCTGGCCGCTTACCAGGCGGGTCGGACCGATTTCCTGCAATTGCTCGACAACTGGCGTCAGGTTCTGCGGTTCCAGGTGGCGCTGGCCCGACTGGAGAGCCAGCTCCAGCAGACCCTGGCGGCGTTGGAACGCCTGGTCGGCGGCGAGCTTCCGGGCCAGCAGTCGACCACGGAAAGCCGGTGACGCTCGACCCGATTCGCCCAGGAGGGATGGACCATGTCGTTCTCGACCCCCATGATCTGGCTGCTCGTCGCGGTTGCCTTGTTCGCCACGGCCGGTGGTTGCGCCCGGGCCTATCACGCCTACCCGTGCGGTTGCGTGCCATATGGCTACTGCGCCGAGCCACCTCTTCCGCATGTCATGTACTGCGGTTCCTGCACGGCGGTGCCCTCGCAAGCCCAGCAGGCCCCGTCGCCCGAACCAAGTGGTCCTTCACCTTGAAAAGCGGTCCGCGGCATCTCGCTTTCCGGATCCGGACTGCGCGGCCTATGCGCGGCCGCGGACCGGGGCGTCGAAGTGGAAGAATGAGACGAAGCTGCTATTGACTAGGACGACTTTGGTCCTCACGTCGTCGGGAACACCCGGAAGCGACACGCTGGCGTGCGGAATCGGAAAGAAGGTCTGAAGCTCGTGGCACAGGGCGACCACCGGGTCGTCGGTGTCGCGCAGTTGCAGCCGGCCGCGCACGACGTAGCCGAGGACGAGCAAGATGGCCTCGTATTCCTTCTTCTGAACGAAGCACGCCAGGCGTTTGTCGCGGGCTTCGTGCGATTCGGAAGCCGGGATGGCCAGCCCGATCTGAGCCTTGCGGATGGCCGCCGCGGGAACGGACGCCACGCAGCCGGTCCCATCGCGCTGGACAAGCTGTACGTTGGTCACGCGGAGGAAATCGCTCGTCCGGTCGTTCAGCGTGTCGAGCAGACGCTGGCCGTTCGTGGGAACGTCGGCCGTCAAGAGATGTTCATACGTGGCGAGGATCGTGCGCAATTCGGTCATGCGTGCTCTCCCGACCTCCCCCAGAAGGCCTCGGGCGATCGAGGTGAATTGGTCCGCGTTCCTCCCGCAGGGCCGTTGCGGTCATGCTGCACAGCCGTGGGCATGCTCCCCCCCGAGATGACCACGGCGATCGATTGGGCGTTGGAGGACGCTAACCAACCGTAGGTCATGGTTCGCTCGAGAGCGGTTTAGGATAGGTTGGTCCCCCGATCTGGAGGGGACGCTCGGAGAATTCGTCAAGGTGCGTCTAAACCGACCCGATTCCAGGAAAGACAGGCACCGCGTTGGGGACCGCAGGCAGTACCCGAAAGTGCAGGTGCCGTATGGGATTCGTCCCGAATCGGGCTGTACGACTCGGCATCGCATCATGCACAACACACGGGGTAGAACCGGAACCCGAGAAGCGGCCATCCTGTCGGAGTCGGGCCGATATCCGCGTCGCAGCTTCTTGTTTGCCGGTTCGGTGGGTCGCTGGCGCGGTTTGGTCACGGTGGGGATGTCGCTTTTCCTGATCTCGGCCATGATGGTGGGCGATGTCCCCCCGGATGCGGTAAACTTCCAAGACTCGGTTGCGGACCCAATCACCTCTCCGACACGCCCGCGCCGGCTGCCCCCCGTGACGCTCTCGGGGCATCTGCCATGCGAAACGACCGAAGCCGCCGGGGTATCTCGGATTGCGCCAGTGACGCTCGGCAGCGATGGAAATTCGAATGCCTTGGATCTCGTCGTGACGCCCCCGGCACCCTCGTCGCAGCCGGTTGCCCATGTGCCGTTGGCGCCCCGGGAGGGCAAAGACCTGCCGGTTGTCAAGGCATTCCATGTGGACCGCGATCCGTCCCCATTCGGCCTGGTCGCCGAAGTGGCGGGGCCGAGTCGGGCGCAGGGACCCGACACCACCGTGGTCGCGCGCGCTGCCGGCGCCGGACCCTCACGAGGCGTGGGCTCGGTCACCCGAACCCCCGTCAGCCTGCACCTCGACGATGTTGAGGTGCGCAAGGCCCTCGAGATGCTCAGCCGCGAGGGAAGCGAGAATCTGCTCGTGTCGCCTGGTGTGCGCGGCCGGATCACGGCCGACTTGCGCGGCATGAGCCCCGAGGAGGCCTTCCAGAGCATCCTGAAACTCGGCAACCTCGTCGCCTACCGCGAACGCGGGATCCTCTTCGTTTGCACGCCGGAAGAACACGCCCAGGCCTCGCGAACGTTGCGGGTTTTCCCGTTGGACCATGTCGCCGCCAGCGACGTCGAGCCGGCGGTCCGGGGTCTGCTCTCGCCCGCGGGCAAGTGCTACATCACGCAAAGCGACCCGGAGGACAACCGCCGGACCCGCGACGTGCTCGTGGTCGACGACGGCCCGGATCACCTCCGCCGTGTCGAACAATACCTCCGCCAGATCGATCAGCCGCCGCTGCAGGTGCTGATCGAGGCCCACATCCTCCAAGTTGATTTGAAGGATGAGACACGGAGCGGCGTGAATTGGGATCACATCTTCCGCGTGGTCAACAACGATGTCACCCTGAAAGTCCAGGGATTCGCGAACCCCGCGGCCCCCCAGGCGTTCTTCGTGAACATCAACGGCTCGAACTTCCACGCGCTGATCGAGTGCCTTCAGACGACCACCGACGCGAAGACGCTGGCATCTCCCAAGGTTCTGGTCCTTAATGGCCAAAAGGCGCAGATCCAAATCGGCGAGCGGCTCGGCTACCGGGTGGTGACGACGACCGAGACCTCGTCGATGGAGGACGTGAAGTTCCTCGAGGTCGGCGTGGTGCTCGAAGTGACCCCGCGGATCAGCCGCGACGGGCACGTCACGCTGCGCGTCAAACCGAAGGTCTCCAGCGGCAAGATCAATACCGAAACCGCCCTGCCCGAGGAGAAAACCACCCAGGCCGAAACCGACGTGATGATGAACGACTGCCAGGGCATGTTGATCGGCGGATTGATCCAGGAGAAGGACGACGCCCAACAGAGCAAGATCCCGTTTCTGGGCGACTTGTGGCTGGTCGGGCGTTTGTTTCAGAAGCAGGCGGTCACGAAGAGCCGCGCGGAGATCATCATTACGCTGTTGCCCCGGGTGATGCCGTACGCGCCCGACTATGCCGCGCAAGAGCGGTGCGAGGTCGAGCGCGCCGAGACGCCGTTGTTTCATGGGGCTTTGGAGCGGTGCGCCCGGCCGGGCGAGCCCATGCTGCCCGACGCGGTGCGCAACCCGCGCGGACTCTTGCCGGTACACTGGGGCCACCAGCCCGGGAACGCCGAATCGGCATGCCCACCGCAAAACCACGCTCCCGAGGAACCGGAAATCGCTCCGTCGGCGCCTTTCCCACCAGGATCAGCACATACCCTCCCGATGGAGGGTGATTCTGCGAATCCTTCTACAGGCCGGTCCTCGAACGAGGATTCCACGCCAGCGATACCCTACCCCCACTAGCGACGGAATGCTCCTCGGGGGTAGCCCTCCTTTCTTGTCGCCTGTGGCCTCTCCAATTTGACAGGTTGTCGGTCTTGACCTATCCATTTCTTGAGCCGCCGGGCATGTCAACCCGGACGGTGCAACAGGTTACGGCTGCGTGGATTCAGGCAGGGTTGGAGGTCATTCCATGAAGAACATGCGTTCGCGTGAAACGGTTTCGAACCGCAGTGGGTTTTCGCTGGTCGAGTTGTCGGTGGTCGTCATCATCATCGGCGTGCTGGCTGCATTCGGCATCCCCCGGATGCTCAAGAGCGTCGAACGGTCCAAGGCGGCCGAGGCGTTCCAGTACCTTGCCACCGTGCGTGCCGCCCAAGAGCGGTACCAAGCCCGTCAAGGTACGTACGCGGCGACCCTGACTGACTTGGACATGGAGCAGTCGGCTCCCAAGTACTTCACCGTGGGCACGATTCAGCCTGGAGCCTCGGGTTCGCTGGAGGACTCCTGGTCGCTGACGCTGACGCGCCAGGGGGCATCCGCCGGCTACGGTGCGTACACGGTCACCTTTACCCAGGAGGGGTACGACTCCGTCAACAGCACCATCCAGAGCATGCCCGACATCAACCCGCAAGGCACCTAGTGCTGACGGGGCCGCGGCAACCACCTGAGGGCATCGCGGGCTAGACCGCGATTGCTTCCTTGCCGGATGCGCGGGAAACGGGAAGGAGACCGTGCCCCCCGCGCATTCGCCCAAGGCGGCCGCCGGGACGCCGGGATGGAACGGGAGGTGTGACAATGAAGTCCCTCTTGGCGAAGATCGGCTTGCCCAAGGCCATCGGGCTGTACCTCGGCGAGGGGACGATGACGCTCAGCCAGCGGTGTGGCCACCGCCTGGGCCCGGTCGAGGTGTTCCGCCGAACAGAGCCGTTTGCCGACGGGGAATACGAGGACGTTCTGGACCAGTTGCTCCGGCCGCTGATCGGTCCGCGCGGCCGAGGGCACATCCCGGTGGCGGTCAGTGTTTCGGCACGCAAGGTGTTCTTCGCCACGCGTCCCATTCAGAGCGTCAGCCGGGACCCCTCGCCCCACGTCCTGCTCCGCGAAGCCCTTCGGTCGCCGAACATCTCGGTCGGCCAGATGGTGGTCGACGTGCTCAAGGCGCAACCCGACCGCCGGCCCGTGGCCAGTATCGCGGCGTGCGACGGTCAGTACGTGACCGATCTGGTGGCCGCGTTGGGCGCGCGTGGGCTGCGACCCGTGCGGATCGAGCCGGGCCCTTGCGCCTTGCGGCGCGTGGCGCTTCGAGCCCACGGCGCCCCGCGAGGAGCCAAGGTCGTCCTCCGCCTGTTTCTTGGGGAACGGGAGGCCATGGCGGTGCTGGTGGCGGGCGGGCTGCCGGTGGTCTGGCGAGGCTTCGGCATGCCTCGTCGCCGCGAGGCCGCGGCGATCCTGTCGGCCGCCCGATCGATGATGGCGATCAGCCGCGACTGCGGCGTGGAATCGCCGCTGGCGCACATTGTCCTGCACGGCCAGCCGGAACTCGCGCGCCTGCTCGATCTCGCTTGGATTCGCCAACAGATGGACGCTCCGGTCGACTGGTTTCCCGACCCACCGCTGGATGACGGCGAGATGGCGTTTGGGACCGCGATCGGGTGTTTCCGGCCTGACGAGCGGTCGTTCGATCTCGCGGAGCCGCTGAAGCCGCCGGCGGGTTTTCGGGAAATCGTCCCGTGGCGCGCCATCGCCGCGCAGGCCGCGATCCTGGCCGGCCTGTTCGGGTTTCTTTGGTACCGGTGCGATTGCCTCGACCAAGCGTGCGTGGCGGCCCAAGCGCAAACCGCCGAGATGCCGCCGATGGCCGCGGCCGACGAGACCGAACTGGCCCGGCAGAAAAGCGAGGCGCGCGAGAAGATCGCCGCGGTCCAGAAGTTCCTCGGTACGCGCGTTACCTGGACCGCCTGCCACCGGGACCTGGCCGCCTGTCTGCCCGCGGGCGTGGTGCTGACGTCGTTCTCCGGCGTGTGCGAACTGGAGGCAGGCGATAAGAAAAGCGGCAAGAGCAAGCCGCGCAAGAGTCTGATCGTCGAGGGGAAGATCCCGCTGGCGCCCGACGGGGCCATGCCGCGCGAGATCGACCAGATGATCAACAATCTCCGGTCCCATCCGAGGTTGCGGCGCGACTTCCCGATCGTCGAGCTGACGGAACTGAAGCAGGTCCGCCGCCTGGGGACCGAATCGCCGGCCGCCTGGTTCACCGTGGTCTGCCGTCCCAAGGAGTCCAAGGAGAACGCGGCCAAGCAACCGCCCGCCGAAGTCGCCCAGCTCCCCGAGGCCAGCCATGGACGCTAAGGAAGCCAAAACCACCGCGCGATCGCTGGCCGAGCAGTTCCGCGACCCCAACCGGCTGCGCGTGCTGGCTTCGGTCGTGATGTTGGCGGTGGGATACCTCGGCATCTACTTGCCGCTGGCCAGTCATCTCGACGAGACCAGCCGCGCGCTCCAGAAAGAGCGTCAACGCCAGGCCCTCTTTACCGAAACCGACTGCCTTCGCCTGCAAGCGGAACGATTCGCCGACCGGGTGCCGGCCGGCACCGACAACAACGAGTGGATTCAGTACGTGCTGCAAGGCGTCCGGAAGTACCCGCTCAAGATGACCGCGTTGGACGCGGGGTCCTCGGAGCGCTTGGGACCGTACCAGGCGGTACAGTTGACCGTCGAACTGGAGGGGAACTACAGCGACCTCGATGCGTTCCTGGCTTGGCTCGAGACCAACCGGCGTCTGTTTCGCGTCGACTCGGCGAAGATCGCCCCGGCCAAAGGCGACGAGGGGCGGCTGGTCATGCAATTGACCCTCTGGGGGCTTCGGAGCTGAACATGGCGGCGCATTTCGAGAGATTGGCTCCGGTGGCGATCGTCGCCGCGATGGCGCTCTGGTGCAGTTGGCCGTACCTGGAAGAGACGCCCAGCGCCGCCCCATCGCGGTCCGACGAAGCGGCCAAGCTGCCCGCCGCGCTATTGAACCCCGTGCTGGATCCCGGCACGGGCCGCAATCCCTTCCAACTCGCTCAGTCGCCGCCGCGCGGCGAGCAACAGGCGGCCAAGGCGGCGCCGGTTGCCAAGGCCGGTGCCGCCAAGCCCTCCATCGCGGCCAAGCCTTCGACCGCGTCCACGTCTTCGATGAACTCCAAGCCTTCCGGCGCGGCCAAGGACAACGCCCCCGAGAAGAGCCTCGCCGAGCGGACGGCGCGCCTGACGTTGGCGGGCACCTATGTGGGCGCCGCGCGAAGCGTGGCGATCATCAACGACAAAAGCTGGGAACCGGGCGATCGCCTGCCGCTGGACGGCGGCCAGACCGCGCGCATCGCCGCCATCACGCCTTCCGGCGTGCGTTTGGAGTTCCAGGGGCAGAGCATTGAACTGAAGTACCGCAACCCCGAGCCCGGCGCCGGCCGACGCGGCGTCGTTGCGCCAACCAGCGCGTCGATGGAACCCGCCGGTTCGGTGGCGGCGCGGTTGCGCCTGCCCCTTCCTTCTTCCACCCGGACCTCCGGGACCACCCCGTCTGGCTCCCGTTCCTCGAAGACCACGGGATCGCGCGATGACCGGCACCGCAACCGTCCCTAATTCCCTGCCGCTGGTGATTCGGCTATTGCTCCGCACCGGCCAACTGGCCGAGGACCAGTTGGAGACCATCCGCGAGGCGCAGGCGCGCGAGAAGCTCACGCTCGAGGAGATCCTGATCCGCAAGGGGCTGGCCCGCGACCGCGAGATCGCCCGGGCGTATTCCGAGCACTTCCTGTTGCCGCTGTTCGATCCGGCGGAGAAGCAGATTCGGGTGGACCGCGACATCGCGCATCGGCTTCCCGAGAAACTTTGCCGCGACCATCTGATTGCCCCGATGGCCGTTCAAGGCCAGACCATGGACGTGGCGTTCTTCACGCCGAACGAGTTGCACCTGATCGACGAGTTGCAACTGATCACGGGCATGGAGATCCGCCCGTGGATCGCTCCGCTTTCGGTGGTCGAGGGGCTGCTGGGGCTGCTCTACGAGAACTCGGAGTGGCCGGAAACGGCCGAGACGCCGGAGGGCATGGCGAGCTTCGAGGAGGTGGCCGAGGGCGACGAGGGAGATGCCGCGCCGGCGTCGACCGAGGACGTGGTCCACCTCGATCAACCGCCGCCGCCGGGCCGCGATGGCCGCATTGTCCGCTACGTGAACCAGGTGCTCGAGCAGGCCTTTCGCGTCGGCGCCAGCGACATCCACATGGAGCCGTTCGAGGACCGATGCCGCGTGCGGCTTCGCGTGGACGGCAATCTTACCGAGATGGCTCCCCCGCCCTTGGCCCTCTTCGTGCCGATCATCTCCCGCATCAAGGTGCTGGCGAAGATGGACATCGCCGAGAAGCGGCTGCCGCAAGACGGCGCCATCGCGCTAAAGACCGGCGAGAAGCGCGTCGATGTGCGCGTCAACACGGTCCCGACGATCTATGGCGAAAAAGTCGTCATGCGGATCCTCGACCGCAGCGCCGTGTCGCTCCAACTGGCCGATCTGGGCCTGGACGAACGCCAGCGCGAGGATCTGACGACGGGCATCCAGACGCCTCATGGTCTGGCCCTGGTGACCGGGCCGACCGGCAGCGGCAAGAGTACCACCCTCTACGCGTGCCTCAATCTGCTGAACCGGCCGCAGAAGAACATCTGCACGGTCGAGGACCCGGTGGAATACAAGATGCCGGGCGTGAACCAGATCCAAGTCAAGTCGCAGATCGGTTTGACGTTCGCCAGCGCCCTGCGCGCGTTTCTG
The DNA here is from genome assembly GCA_024653385.1 of Thermoguttaceae bacterium. Taxonomy (GTDB): domain Bacteria; phylum Planctomycetota; class Planctomycetia; order Pirellulales; family Thermoguttaceae; genus JANLFZ01. Next base: position 12,021 of record JANLFZ010000114.1, read on the forward strand.
CGCCAGGACCCCGACATCATCATGGTGGGCGAGGTCCGCGACGCCGAGACGGCCCAGATCTGCCTGCGCGCGGCCTTGACCGGCCACTTCGTCCTCTCGACCCTCCACACGAACGACGCGCTGGCCGCCGTGAACCGGCTTCAGGACATGGGCACCGAGCCCTTCCTCCTGGCCTCGACGCTGCGCGTGGTATTGGCCCAGCGCCTCTTGCGCAGGCTGTGCCTGCACTGCCGCGAGCCGTACGAGTGCGCCCCCGAGACGGCCGAGCGGTACGGCCTCGGTCCGGGCGAGCGGATCTACCGGCCTCGCGGGTGCCGCGAGTGCCGCGACACGGGCTACCGGCGGCGCGTGGGCGTGTTCGAGGTGGTCCCGGTCACCAGCCGGCTGGCCGGCCTGATTCAGACCCGCACGCCGCTGGCCGCGCTGCGCCAGGCCGCGGTCGAGCAGGGCATCAAGTTGCTCCGCGCCAGCGCGCTGGAAAAGGTCCGCCAGGGCGTCACCAGCCTCGAAGAAGCCCTGGCCATCACCATTTCCGAGGACGACTGACGTTCCGCCCGCCACGGGAGCTTGCGACGATGCCTCTGGAAGATTGGTGCCTCGCCCACGCCCGCACCTCCGCCAAGCAGCACTCGCGCATCACGCTGGACGACAAGATGGCGTTCTTCCAGCAGTTGTCCACGTTGGTGGTCTCGGGCACGCCGCTGCTGGCGGCCCTCCAGATGGCGGCCGAGCAAAGCCAGAGCACGCGCATGCGGGCCGTGCTGAACGAAATCGCCGAACGCGTGGCGGGCGGCGGGTCGTTGTACTCGGTGCTGGGCGACTACCGCGGCATCTTCGAGGACCATTGGATCGAGGTGATCGGCACGGGCGAGGTTTCGGGCAAGATGGGCATGGTGCTCTGCGAGCTGAACCAGCAGATCCGCGAGTCGCGCGAGGCCCGACGCAAGGTCACCGGCGCCTTGATCTATCCGATCGTGCTGCTCGTCGTCGCCGTGGGCGTCGTCGTCACGATGCTCTGGTTCGTCGTGCCCACCTTCGCGGCCATGTTCCGCGAGATGAACGCCAAGCTCCCGACCATTACCGAGTACGTGCTCAAGGCATCGGACTTCATCGTGGCAAACGGCCTCTACCTGGTGGGGGCCGTGGTCGCGCTGGTGGTCGCCGTGCGCTACTATCTCCGGCGCGAAGAGGGACTTCGCCGCGTCCTGGCGATGGGAATTTCCTTGCCGCTGTTCGGCGACTTGATCATCCAGTCGGCGATGTACCGCTTCGCCTCGAACCTCGCCTTGCTCCTGAAAAGCGGAGTCCCCATGCTCGAAACGCTCTCGGCCATGAGCACGGTGTTTCGCGGCAACCCGATCTACCGCGACGCGATGCTCGAGGTCCACCGGCGCGTGGCCACCGGCCACCCGCTGGCCGATTCCCTCGTCGACACCCGGCTTTTCACCACGATGATGACCAACATGGTCCGCATCGGCGAGGAGTCGTCCCAGTTGGCCCCCGTCATGGAACAGATCGCCCCGTACTACAAGGAGAAGATGCACAGCTTTCTGGCCAAGGTCACCAAGCTAATGGAGCCCGCGATCATCATCGTGATGGGTGGAACGATCGCGGGACTGATGTTGGCGATTTACCTGCCCATGTTCGAAATGGCCGGCGCCGTGAAATGACAGTGAGGCAGCGGAACATGAGAACGCCAACCCGAAGGAAAACCAGCCCGACACAGTCGGGCGTCTTTTCCCGCGTCGGCGCCCGGGGGCACCGGCCCGCGTCGGGCGTTTCGCTGGTCGAGGTGCTGGCCGTCCTGGCCATCGTCGGGGTGCTCATCTCGATGTCCGCCCCGTCGTTTCGCCGCAGCCTCGAGCACTCGCGGGCCGACATCGCGGGGGCCAACCTCCGGGCCATTTGGGCGGCTCAACGGATCTACTGGCTCGAACACCGCGAGTATGCCGACGACCTCGTCGACCTGGAGGAGGCCGGCCTGCTCGATCCCACTATCCGGGCCGGCAATGCGTATTATGCGTACGCGATCGTCTCGGCCGACGCGGGATCGTTCCTCGC
>JANLFZ010000114.1:14091-14467 GCA_024653385.1 Thermoguttaceae bacterium
TGGCCGAGGCGAGGAACGATCCCGCGTCGGCCACGCGCATCGGAAGCGCGAAATGGTCCGGGCAGTTCACCATCGGCGCCGACGGCGCCCTCGCCGGCAGTGTCACGGCCGACGGCGAAACCGCCATCACCCCGGCCTTCCAGTAGGAGCCGCCGCCGTGCGCAGCTTGACGCGGGTCCCTCTCCCATCCAAGGCATTCTCGATGGTCGAACTCCAGGTGGCCCTGGCCCTGTTGGGTATTGCGCTGGCGGGGGTGGTGCCGCTGGTCGTCGTCCAGTCGAAGCAGATTCGCCGGCTCGAAGCCCACCTGGACGACGACGTGACCTACTACGTGACGCCCCCGCCGGAACGCTGGGCCTCGCGCCTGGGGGCTGCC
>JANLFZ010000115.1:0-3948 GCA_024653385.1 Thermoguttaceae bacterium
TGGTCGATCCGCTGCGCGCGGCCGCCCGGCGCACGGTCCTCGATGCCCTGGGCGAAATCGACTTGAAGCGCGCCTTGCTCCCGCCGGCCGGATCGGACGAGCCCGCCGCGGGACTGCGTGCCTGGCTCGATGCCGCCCGGCCGCCCCTGGCCGCATGCGGCGGAGGGCGGCGCACCGTGCTGGTGTGTCCCAGACAGTGCGATGCCGCGCGGCTGGTCGAGGCCGTGGCCAAGGAATCGGGGCAACAGCCCGCCGTCCTGACCGATTCCGACGTGGACCTGGTCCTCTGCTGCGAGGTCGAGGCAGTCCCGCTATTGCGGGCCGCGACCTCGCTCTTGAGCGACCGGCCCGACTGCGCCGACATCGCGTCTCGCCTGCACACCCGCACCGACGTTCCTTGGTCGCGGTTTTGATCGGCCGGCCGGCGGAAGTGCTCAGCGGATCTCGGCCTCGTACCAGATCGTCTTGTGCCGGGGGCCAAGCTCCAGCACCGCCTTGCCGTCGCGCGACCGGACCGTTGCCGACGCGCGCCGGTTCCCCGATGCGTCGAGCGCGTAGAGCTTCACGCGCTGGGCGTCGACCGGCAAGAGCACCTCGGCGGGAACGCCCTCGCACAAGACCGGCTCGCGGCCCCAGCGGTTGCGGAGCGTCACCCGATCGTCGCCGAGCTTCTCCAACTGGGCATCGGTGTTCTCGACCAGCCCGGTCGCGGTGACGAGGACCCGGCCCGGCTGGTCGAAGCCCTTGCCCTCGAGCGCCACCAGCGAGATCGTGGCCCAATCGAGCCGCGTGGGCCCGATCGAGAGGGTCACCTCGCCCAGCGAGAACGTCCGGCCGCGCACAAAGCCCGTAAACAGCTTGGTGCGGGGCGTGTCGGCGGTGAAGTAGCCCGCGCCGGGCTGCGAGACGTCCCAGCGGAGTTGCCCGGTGTCGGAGACGAAGGTCTTTTGGTTCTTGTCGAGCTTGGGGGCCTCGGCCTTGCCGCCCTTGGCGCGGAGGTCCATCGCCACGCCATGCACAAGCGACAGGTTCGGATCGACGCCGAACTCGCCGGCTTGGATGGTCCACGCGCTCATCGTTTCGTGGAGCTTCGCGCGCTCGGCCTCGGCGGGCACCGGGGCCAAGAGCGTGGTGCGTGCCGGGGCCACGTCACCGCGGAGGAATAGCGCCGCGCAGGCCGGCCAGTGCGCCAGCTTCGCCGGATCGCCCTTGACGTCGAAGAAGCTATCCACGCGCCGCGGCTCGAAGTCCGTATTGTGGCAGTAGGCGAACGAGTAGATGCCGTCCCAGCCCTGGAAGGCCCCGAACGCGGCGATCATCGGAAACCCCTCGGCCGCGTACTGGATGGGGGCCGGATGGTTGTACTCGCTGACCGTGAACGCCATGCCGGCGACGCGCGTGGCCGCCAGGCGCGCCAGCGTGCCGCCGGGGCTGTTCACCAGCGCCGCGTTGTGGACGTACCAGTCGCGCGAATCCCAGGGCCGGTTCGGAAACGCGGGATGGTGCCAGTAACTATGGCTGTCGATATAGTCGAGCCCGGCCTGGATATGCGCCGGGCTGTAGCTGAGCTGGGTGCCCGAGACCAACGCGCGCAGGCCCAACTCCTGTTTGAGGAACCGGTGCATCCCGTGCCAGTAGTCGCGTTCCGTGTCCCAGAGGAAGTCGATGAAGTCGCGCCGGGCGGGCTTGGTCAGGTGGATTTCGCTGCGGCGCAGCACCGGCACCGAGTCGTCCTCGAGCGTCTGGCCCGGCTCGAGCCCGGCGATGCCCCCGGGCCGCAGCGACACCCCGGCCAACTCGTACGTGCCCGGCACGAGGCTGCTGAACGAGATCCGGGCGTTGGAATCGTCGCGCTCGGCCACGAAGGTGTAGCGGAACGTCTTCCACTGGTCGGTGAGCTTGATGTCGGCCGACAGGCCCAGCCGCTCCCAGGGCTCGTGGGCCATCATGCAGTTGACCGAGGCCCGGCGCGCCTGGTCGGCCCTGGCCAGGAACGTGAGCGTGTAGGGCGTGTCCTTCTTCACCGCGAAACCGGCCTGGACAAGCTGGGGCCGCCACGCGACCTGGCCCTGGCGCTCGACGGCGATCCGCAGGAAGCGGCCCGGCGATTGGACGGCTTTCCCCTCGGCGGCGGGCTTGCGGGAGCGCGCTTGCTTCTTCGTGGAGGCGGGGGACTTGGGGCCCTTCGCTTGCTTCCCCTCTCCCGCTTGCGGGGCGGCCACCCTCACCCCCTGCCCCTCTCCCGCTTGCGGGAGAGGGGAGGTTACGATCGACACGGTGCACCGGGTGTCTGCGTCGCGCTCGACCGACCATTCGCGCCCGAGCGGCTTCGAGAAATCGCCGTTGACGAGCATCTCATCGCCCAGCGGCGACGCGCCAATGTTCCACGCGGCACGGAGCTTTGCCGTGTCGCCGTATTTCTTCCGAAGCCAGGCATTCCACTGCTTGCGGAAGGTCGTGGCGTACGGCTCGGGCAGGTTGTCGAGCTGCCCCCACCCCCAGACGGCGAACAGGGCGTCTTCGTTCGAGATCTCGACAAAAGCGATTGCCGGCTCTTGGGTGTAGGCGGTCTTCGTGTAGGGGTTCACGTGCGTCAAGAGGTCCCGGGCGTACTTCTTCTGAAGCTCGATCATGCGGGGCTCGAAGTTGTCGACGCCCTTGTCGTAGTCGGGACGCCCCTCACGGTTGGGAAAGCCCTCGGACTCGTCGAACCTCCACGTGTCGCGGTGGTTCGACGGACTCGTCGAACCACCGCGACACGTGGAGGTTGAGGTTCGTGTAGATGCCGTGCTCTTTGAGCTGGTAGATCAGGTAGTCGAGCCGTTCGAGCTTCTTGGGGTCGATGGTGAGCTTGTTCGGGCTGTCGCCCCAGATCGAGCGGTTGTCCATGTGGTGCATGCGCACGCAGTTGACGCCCAGCCGGGCGAGCCGGGCCGCCACGCGCTCGGCCTGCTCGCGCGGGGGAAAGCACGCCTCGAAGCAGAGATTCGTGGCCCAGAAGCGCACCGGCCCGGCGTCGTTGACGAGCCTGCCGTTCTGCGTGCGGATGAAACCCTGCTTGCCCGCCGGACGCGCCAGCCACGAAGAGACGTTCACGGCGTTCTCGGGGGCGTCGTAGGAGATCACAAAGGGGAACATCTCGCTCTCGGCCGCCATCGCGGGTGATGCCAACGCGAGGGCCAACAGGACACACGACAAGCGTCTTGCGATCATGGGCGACTCTCCGGATGCTTCATGGTTCGATGTTCGCTTCCTGATATTGTAGCGGACCTTCGCGGCCGATCATCGCCGCACGTCCAGCACGTTGACTTGTCCCGGCTTGAGCCGGAACCGCACAAGCCCCAGGGGGTGTTCCGCGGCGACTTGCTCCAGTTCCGCCGTGCTTCCCTTGGGTAAGAGCGCTTCCCCTTCGCACCCGGCGGGCAAGGTCACCGAGACGCGGTGCCCGGCAGCCGTCGGCTCGGCGAGAAAGTGGATCGGTCCCCGCACCGTGCGGTACGTCAGTTCGAGCCGTCCCAAGTCGGCCAGTTGCGGACGCACCTCGACCTTGGCGAATCCGGGGGCCACGGGCCGGATTCCCGCCAGGTCGCCGAACGTCAGGTAGATGGGCGCCACGGCGCAGTGGCTCCACTGAGCGGTCGAGTCGGGCGCCGCCTGCCACGATTCCTGGAGCGTGTTGTTCTCGACCACCGAACGCATCGTGGCCCAGCGCTGGCGAAAGTCCTTGACCACCACGTCGGCCCGGCCGGCCTTGGCCAAGGCCCAGTAGCGCCAGTTCGCGTTGCAGGGATACGAGAGGCCCATCTCGGGCGGACATTCGGCCAAGGCCTTGACGGCCGGCGCGGTGTTTCCGCCCGGGCATTGGTCGAAGAGCACGGCCGTGGCCAGCGACCGGTCGCACATGCGCACCGACTTCTCTTCGGCCAGCCAAGGCAGGTTGTTGACGAA
>JANLFZ010000115.1:3958-9639 GCA_024653385.1 Thermoguttaceae bacterium
CGCTCGGGGCTCCAATAGCGGCGGACCGTCGCGGTCAGCAACTCGTCGCCCAGCCGCACGAACCGCTCGGCCCGGTCGCTTTCGCCGAACGCCCGGGCGATGGGGGCCAGCGCGTTCTTGAACATCGCCGCCGCGTAGAGGTTGAATGCGCACTGCTTGTGGCGCTGCTGGCGGTAGGCCTCGTGGTCGATCCAGACCGTGGGGATGCCCAGTCCCTCGGCCGGCAAGAGCCCGTCCTGCCCGCGGATCGACTCGAGGTATGCCGCGAAACGCAACAGCCGCGGATACGGCTCGACCAGGGAGGCCAGGTCGCCCGTGTCGAGGTAATGCTGCCAGCAGTCGAAGTTGAAGCCGACCCCGTGGTCCAACAGCGGTCCCCAGTAGGCCCCGTCGACCTGCTTCTGCATCACGCGGGCAAGCCGGTCGTAGGCGGGCCAGCAGTCGAGGAAATACCCGTCGGGCGTGAGCCCCTCGCTGAACGTGCGGAGGAAGCGAGCCGAAAGCCGCGGCTCGCCGAGGCAACGCACGGCCAAGAGCTGGTGCCCGCCGTCGCCGCTGTACTGCTGGCGCTCGCGCCCCATGCCGTCGACGCACGTCTCTTGGGCGCTGTTGTAGAGGGTGTTCACCGAGGCGTCGAAGAGCCGCTGGAGGGCCGGCTCCGACGAGCGGATCCGGGGCTCGTGCGTCCAGGGATGAACCCGCCGCCGCACGCCCACGCCGGTGAGCTTCACCGGCCGCTTCGCGCCGCGCACGTGAAGCTGGAGCCACCGCAGCGACTCGTACTCGAAGGGCTCGAGCCGGTTGACTCCCTCGCGGCAGACGTACCGCGACCAACTGAAGAAGTGCGAGTCGAGCCAGGGCGGACCCTTGGGATCGTGCGCCTCCTGGGTCAAAAGTTCGACGATCGTCCCCTCGGGCGCGTCGATCGTGAAGTACGGCCAGCCGACCACCTGCTCCTTGAACTCGAAGGTGACGAACACGCCCTGCTGCGGCTCGGGCGTGGCCGGAAGCTGCCAAGCGTCGGGTCCCGCCGCCGCGGCGGTGGCCGGCTCGCGGGCGATCGAGAAGCTCCCGGGAATGCGGTACTCGAACCAGTCCGACGGATCGCGTTGCCACGCCACGCGTCCCGCGTCGGCCAGCCGCATCGCCGGCACCTCGACCTCGCAAAGCAGCGGGATCTGCCGCAGGCGCAGGCTCGCCCGGGCCGGCGGCACGCCGTCCATCGAGTCGCCCCCGGGATACCAGCAGACCGACGCGGGCTTGTCGGGCGATCCGCCGATTCCCATGGCCGGCAACCACCGCGCGTCGGGTTGGTAGTCGGGCGTGTCCCACCCCGCGGGATGCAACCGCGCGTCGAACTCTTCCTGAAGCGCCCGGAGGAACCACCGCTTGGGCGCGCCCGGGCGATGGGCCCGATCCACTAGCGCCAGCCACGACACGTCCGAGACCACCCGCTCGCGGCGGCCTCCTTCGGTCTCGATCACCGCGTGGAAGATCATTCCCGGCTTGCCGGCCGCCCAGGTGCCGTCGCCGATGCCGTAGTACAGCACCTCGACGCCGATGGCGTTCTTCCCCGGCCGGAGGTACGGGGCGAGGTCCACGGGATCGACATCGAGATGCCGCGGGTCGCACGGGGCGGGCCCCCAATGGACGCGCCGCCCGTTGACCGTCAGCCGGTAGCGGCTGTCGGCCGTGAGGAAGGCCGTCGCCCGCACCGGCGGCGCCGCCAAGGACACCTCTTTGCGGAATAGCACGAAGGTGTTCGGCAACGTCCGGCCCGAGGGGAGCCAGATCCACTGGGCCGGCGCGAGGCTCACCGGGTGCGGACGCCACCGGTCGTCGCGGCGGCGCTCGTCGAGGATCCGCGGCAATTCGTCGGCCGCGAGCACCTTGCCTGCGAGCGCCTCGTGCATCGCGGTCCAGGACGAGCCCGGGCCCGGCGCGACATCGGCCGGGTAGCACTGCTCGCCGCCGGACCCGAAGATGCCAACGGCCACCAGCATACTCGCCAGCGCGCCATGCAGGCGGGTGACGCATCGCCGGACAAGGGATGGCCGGCAAGAACTTCGGCGTTTGGCGCTCATGGTCTTGCGACTCCTGGAACGACACTTCCCGAGGGCCGTCGGCAGGTCCTCACTCTTCCTGGCACAGCCGCCGGTCCACGCGGCCATCGGGGGCCTTGCCTTGGGCGAACACGCGGCCGGTGCTTTCCACACCGGCCAGGCGTACCGTCTTCGCCTCGGGATCGGTGCGAAAGGCCACAAGATCCTCATGGCCGTCGGCGCCTGTCAATCGCACCCCCACCGCCCCGACGCCTTGAACCAGTTCGACTCGCGCAAGGCGGTCGGCTTGACCCTCGCGGTGGGGCAAGAGCACGGCGAGGAAGTGGGCCTTGCGGGCCGGCTCGCGCGTCGAGGCGGTCAGGTGCCAGGTGTTCGACCAGTTCCGCGCGATGGGTTCCGGCTCGGGATCGTAGCGGTCGGTCTGCGCAAAGTCGACCTTCTCGGGCAAGAGCAAGTGGACCCGCATGGCCGCCGGCGGATTGGCGATACGCAGCACTCGGCCGGCCTCGTCGATCTCGATGCGCTGGTAGGCGTGCAAGAGCCATTGGAAACGCGAGGGCCGGGGCGATTGCAGGTCGTCGAACAGAACGAAGATCCCGGGCCGCACGTGAACGACGTGCCGGCGGAAGCGTTCCAATCGTCCGCCGTAGGCCGCGGCCGCTTCGCCTTCGGCGTAGTCGTAGCCTTCGGTCGAGGCGAAGGCCACGAGCCGTCCCCCGGCGCCCCACCGGCGTTGGACCTGCCCTTGCCCGTCGACCAGCACGCTGTTGACGGCCTTGGTGGCGCGGGTCCACTGGTCGTGGTGCGGCGAGCCGTACCAGGGATAGTAGCCCGTGGCGATCGCCAGGCCGCGCCCGAACGCCTCGACCACGTAGGCGTTCTGGTCGGCGTGCCCGTGGCTCACGCCGCCGTAGGGGCTGCTGCGGAAGAGGAAACTCACGTCGTTCTCCCGGTCGCCCAGGGCCGTGTGGAACGAGGCCAACCCCACGCTGGGAAAAGCCCGCGCGGGGGGCAGTTCCCGCGGCGAGCGGGCCTTGAGCGTCGGATCGTAGGTCGCCAGGCTCAGCACGTCGGCCCCAATCGTCGCCTGCGACGCCTCGGCGTGCCAGCGGAAATGCGGGTTCTGCGTGAGCGTCGAGAAGACGTACATCAGCGACCCGAGGCCGCGCGGGCTATCCGTCTGCCCGTCGCCGAACGGCCTGTGCTGGTGGTAGGGCGTGGCGGTGTAGAGGCCATAGTAGGGCGTGTTGCGGAAGAACGGCTTTTGCATGAGGTCGATCTCGGTCGCCGCGCGCAGCGCGACCACGTAGTGCAGGGCGAACTGCATGTAGGCGCCCCAATAGCCGGGCCCCTCTTGCCAGCCGCCATCGTCGCCGCCCCAGGCCGGGTACGACGTGTAGTAGAGGAGCGTGGCGTACTGGAGCCACTCCTTGGCCTCGGGCCATTCGTGGATGAACGACAGGGCGCACTCGCCGAGGAAACCGGGCAGGCGGCCCGCGTGGCTCTCGTAGGGCATGCTCTCGAAAGGCAGCCGCTGCAAGTGCTTATAGAACTGCCCGGCGCGGACCTTCATCGCGTTTTCGATGCGGGATCGTTCCTCGGGCGTGAACAGGTCGTACGTCCAATCGTAGGCCCGCGTGCCGCGCATCATCATCCACATGGGCGGCTCGTCATAGGCGAAGAAGCTTGTCGGGCCGTTCGGGTCCCAGGCGAAGAAGTGCAAGAGGCGGCGCTTGGCCTCGGCGCCTACGCGCTGGTTGCCCGTCAAGAGCCAAGCCAGGGCGCAGGATTCCATGACGTCCATGGGCGGGCGCGTGGTCCGCATGATGTGGACCGCCCAGGGCCCGTAGTCCGCTCCCTTGGGGGCGTAGCCCGGCTCGCTCACCAGGGGTTTGCCGACTTCCCGCTCGCAGGCGGCGACGAGACGGTCGACTTGCGGTTTCAGCTCGCCCGCTGCCCAACGCCGCACCTGTTCGAGCCGCTGGCCTGGGAAGAAGAGCCGCGGCCGGGCTTGCGGCACGCGCCGGATGGCCCGGTCCCAATCGGGGAAAGGAAACGGCCGGGCGCTCTCGGGGACGACGAACGGCCGCGCCCGGCCCCAGGTCGTTCCCGCCTTGGTTTCGATCCCGTAGCGCCAGAACCACTGGCCCGGGGGCAACGTCTCGTGCGGCACGAACACCGGCCGGCGCAGGTTCCGGTAGGTGCGGGTGGTCGCGTCGGGAAACGTATTGGAGGTCGAAACCTGGAGGGCGTAGACGCTGTCGCGCTGGTCCGGCGCCCAGATGAACGGCGGCGGCGTGACCTCGACCACCTGGCCATCGGCCGGGGCATAGGGTTTCTGCCGTGGTCCGGCCGGCGGGTCCACCACGGGCGTCTTGTCGGCCGGCAAGGCCGACGCCTGCAAGCCGACCACCAAGACCAGCCCCGCCAAGGTCAGGTTCCGCCGCAATTCGTTCATCGCACCGCTCCCAAGGCCAGGCGTTCTGGGGAAGCACCGATAAGTCCCCTTTGGCGAGCCACCATCCTACCCGCCCGACCTGCCCGCCCGCAATGTTCGCCAAGCCGTACTTGCACCGGTCGTTTCTTCGCCAGTAGACTACGACATGAGCGATTAAGGAGACTTTATGGGTTCGGTTCTGTGCGCAAGCGTCGCGGGGTTGGCGGTTGTTCTGGCCGGTTCGTGGGTCGCGGCCGGGGAGGAAGCCGTGCGCGCGACGACGTGTTACGTTTCGACGGCGGGGAACGACGCCTGGTCGGGCCGGCTGCCCGAGCCCAACGCCGACAAGACCGACGGTCCGTTCGCCTCGCTTGGGCGCGCCAGGGACGAAATGCGAAAGGTCGGGCCCGGCAGCCCTCGGAGGGTCATCATCCGGAGAGGGGTGTACCGCGTCGAGGAAACGTTCACCCTGGGCAAAGAGGACTCGGGCACGGAAAGCCATCCGGCGGTTTGGCAAGCTGCCCCCGGCGAAGAGGTGCGGCTTGTCGGTGGCCTGGCGCTGACTGCCCAAGCGTTCCGGCCCGTGACCGACGCGGCGGTACTGGGTCGGCTGGAAGAAGCGGCCAGGGGCAAGGTCTTCCAGGTCGACCTGGCGCCGTTGGGGGTGAAGATGCCGAAGGCGTTTCCGGGCAGGTTTCGCGGTCCCCTGCCGCTGCCGGAACTGTTCTTCAACGACCAGCGCATGACGCCGGCGCGCTGGCCCAACGAGGGCTGGGCCACGATCGCCAAGATCGTCGAGGCCGGGTCCGAGCCGCGCGGCGGCGACTCGTCCGGGCGGCCCGGCGTGTTCGAGTACGCCGGCGACCGGCCGGCCCGCTGGAACGCCGACCGGGGCGTCTGGCTGCACGGATACTGGTGCTTCGACTGGTACGACGAGGTCATTCGGGTCAAGTCGATCGAGCCGAAGAACCGCCGCATCGCTTTCGCCGAGCCACACCTGTACGGCCTGCGCCAGGGCAACCCGTCGCCGCGGCGTTTTCGGGCGATTCATCTGTTGGAGGAACTGGACCAGCCGGGCGAGTACTACGTCGACCTGGCCGACGGTCGGCTCTACTTCTGGCCCCCCGCGGAGTTGGCCGGCGCGCGGGTGGTGGTGGGAACGCTCGATGGGCCGGTCGTCG
>JANLFZ010000115.1:9649-14382 GCA_024653385.1 Thermoguttaceae bacterium
TCGCGCTGCGCGAGGCATCGCACGTGGTCCTTCGCGGATTGGTGGTTGAGGCATCGCAAGGCGACGGGATCGAGATCCGCGGGGGCACGGCCAACGGCGTTTTCGCCTGTTGCGTGCGGAACGTCCGCCAGCTCGGCGTGGCCGTCTACGGTGGTCTCGGCCACCGCGTCGAGGGCTGCGACATTCACGACACGGGAACCGGCGGGATCGTCCTTGCCGGCGGCGACCGCAGAACGCTTTCGCCCGCGGGGCACCAGGCCGTCAACAACCACATCTGGCGGTTCTCGCGCCACCAGTTGACCTACGCCAACGCCGTGCTGCTGGAAGGCGTGGGCAACCGGGCCGCGCACAATCTGATCCACGACGCCCCGCACCAGGCCATCGGCGTCGGCGGCAACGACCATGTGTTCGAGTACAACGTCGTCCACCATGTGTGCCTGGAGACCGACGATTGCGGCGCGTTCTACAAGGGCCGGAACCCCTCGTGCCGCGGCACGAGGGGTTCCGGCCCTTGTAGAACGCGGCAACCTCGTGCGCTACAACTATTGGCACCACATCGGCAGCCCCATGGGGCACGGCAACGCCGCCGTGTATTTCGACGACGGCGACGGCGGCGACACGGTCGTCGGCAACGTGTTCTACCGCTGCGGGGACCCGGGCCGCGGCTCGTTCGGCACGGTGTTCTCCCACGGCGGGCACGACAACCTGGCCGAAAACAACGTGTTCGTCGAGTGCAAGCGGGCGCTGGGGTCGGCCCCGTGGGATGACCAGCGATGGAAGCGCGCCCTCGAAGGCGGCGAGGGCTGCGACTGGCAGAACCGGCTCCTGAAGGAGGTCGACATCACGCGCCCACCCTACACGACCCGCTATCCCAGCCTCATCGGGTTCCTGAATCCGCGGCCCGGCCAGGCGCGCATCAACCACGCGGTGCGCAACGTGCTCGTCTCGTGCGCCGAGGTGAAGAGCGGCAACTGGCAGGTGAAGCCCGAGGAGAATTGGGTCACCGAAGGCGACCCCGGCTTCGTCGATGCGGCCAAGGGAGACTTCCGGCTTCGTCCCGACGCCGAGGTGTTCCGGCGGCTGCCCGGCTTCCAGCCGATTCCGTTCGAGAAGATGGGGCTCTACCTCGACGCGTACCGCCGGACGCTGCCCGCGGAACCGCGGTGAAGCCGAGAAACCGACCGCGCGATGTTCGTTCGATGGAAGGATAGGAGGAAGCGACGATGGCCCCACAAACGGAGTTGGCCGTGGCGGGTCCCCGGGCTATGACGATCGTCGGCGCCGGAGCGCGCCCGATCCGGGCGAAGGCGAGGCGCAAGCCGGCCCGTGCCGGCAAGAACGGGTCGCCCGGCGAGAAGCGGCGGCTTTCGCGGCTTCGCAAGCCCGAGGACATGACCTTGGAGGACTGGCAAGTGGCCTTGCGGCGGCAGTACGGCCGCGAGCAGAACTTCAAGCTGCGCAACGTGGGGGCTCACCCGGTCTTCTCGGAGTTCGAGGTGACCAATCCCGCGACCGGGCGGACCTACCGCGTGGCCATCCGGGGCACGGGTTTGGGCGACAACTACTGTTCCTGCCCGGATTTCGCCGTCAACACGCTCGGCACGTGCAAGCACATCGAGTTCACGCTGGGCCGGCTGGAGCGCACGAGGGCCAACCGCCAGGCCTTGCGGCTAGGCTTCCAGCCGCCCTATTCGGAGGTGTGTCTTCGGTACGGGGCCAAGCGGGAGATCATTTTCCGGCCGGGCGCCGAATGGCCTGAAGCGCTCGACCGCTTCGCGCGGGAGTTCTTCGACGCGAGCGGGCGCCTGCGCGAGGAGGCGTACGGCGAGTTTCCCCGGTTCCTCAAGCGGGCCGCCGAGGCCGGCCACGAGGTGCGTTGCTATCACGACGCCCGGGCGTTTCTGGCCGAGGTCCGCGACCGCCAGCGCCGCATCGCGGAGCTGGAACGGATGTTTCCCAAGGGCGCGCACAGCGCCGCGTTCCGGAACCTGCTGAAGTGCCCCCTCTATCCCTACCAGCGCGAGGGAGCCTTGTTCGCGGCCAAGGCGGGGCGATGCCTCAACGCCGACGACATGGGCCTGGGCAAGACCGTGCAGGCCCTCGCCGCGGCCGAGATCCTCGCGCGCACCGCCGGCGTCGAGCGCGTGCTGATCGTGGCGCCCACCTCGCTCAAGCACCAATGGAAACGCGAGATCGAGAAGTTCACCGACCGCTCCGCCGTGGTCGTCGAGGGGCTGTTGCCGCAGCGGGCAGCGCACTACGCGGCCGATGCGTTCTACAAGATCACGAACTACGATGTCGTCCACCGTGATCTGGATCTGATCCGGCGCTGGCAGCCCGATCTGGTCATCCTCGACGAGGCCCAACGCATCAAGAACTGGAAAACCCGAACCGCGCAGAGCGTCAAGCAGATCGAGTCGCCCTACGCCTTCGTGCTGACGGGCACGCCGCTGGAGAACCGCCTCGAGGAACTGCACTCGATCGTCGAGTTCGTCGATCGTTTCCGGCTGGGGCCCATGTTCCGCTTCCTCCACGCGCACCAGCATGTGGACGAGACAGGCCGGGTCGTGGGCTATCGGAACCTCTCGGGCATCGCCCGAACCCTCGAACCCATCCTCATCCGCCGCACCAAGGACAAGGTGCTCCACGAATTGCCCGAGCGCATGGAAAAACGCCTGTTCGTGCCGATGACCGAGCCCCAACGCAGGTACCATGAGGAGAACCGCGAAGCGGTGGCGCGGATCGTGGCCAAGTGGCGGCGCTACGGGTTTCTGTCGGAGGCCGATCAGCAGCGTCTGATGATCTTCCTCCAGAACATGCGCATGTCGTGCGACAGCACCTACCTGTTGGATCAGAAGACCGACCACGGCGTCAAGGCCGACGAACTCGTCCAGCTCCTGGGCGAGATGCTCGAGGACCCTCAGACCAAGGTCGTGGTCTTCAGCCAATGGGTGCGCATGCACGAGTTGGTTTGCCAGCGACTGGCCAAGCGCCGTTGGGAGTACGTGCTCTTTTCGGGCGACGTGCCGGGCCCGCAGCGCAAGGGGCTGATCCATCGTTTTCGCGAGGATCCCTCCTGCCGCTTGTTCCTCTCGACCGATGCCGGCGGGGTGGGCTTGAACCTTCAGCACGCCTCGGTGGTGGTCAATCTCGACCTGCCTTGGAATCCCGCCGTGCTCGAGCAGCGGATCGGGCGCGTCCACCGGCTCGGGCAGCATCGCCCCGTGCGCGTGGTGAACTTCGTCGCCCAGGGCACCATCGAGGAGGGCATGCTCGGCCTGCTGCAATTCAAGAAGTCGGTGTTCGCCGGCGTGCTGGACGGCGGAGAGGACCAGGTGTTCATGGGCGGCACGCGCCTGAAGCGGTTCATGGAATCGGTCGAGAAGGTCACCACCTCGATCCCCCAGCCCATGCCGATCGAACCGCCCGCGGGCCGCGACGGCGAGTCCGCCGGAGCGCGTCGCGCGCGGGCAAAGGCCGGCGACTCCGGGGAACCCGACCAGTCCGGCGCGCCGCCGAGCCGTGCACCTCAGGAGGCCATGTGGACCGAACTGCTCGCCACCGGCCTGTCGGTCTTGGATCGCTGGGTGAAGACCCTTGCCGCGCCCGGACCCACGGGACAGGAAGCGTCCGCCGCGACCGGGGCCCGGGTGTGCCGCGACACGCCCGACGGGCCGGCCTACGTCCGGCTGCCGCTTCCCGAGCCGGAAGTCCTCGAGAAACTCGTCGGGTTGCTTTCGGCCCTGGCGCCGAAGTCGTGAGGACCCCGCGATGCCGCGCCGCCGATTGTTCCGGGGCGCGGCGGCGCGGAGAGGTCGCCGCACTTTGGGCCGGCGGCCTCAGGGCTTCTCGACGAGGTCGTAAACCCGGACGTAGTCGACGAGGCATTGGTCGGGCAAGCGCGCCTTGCGGATGTCGCCCGCCCAGTTGCCGATCTCGTCGCTGAGCTTCAGGTACAACGGCGTCTGGCAGACCCCGCCCGCCTTGGTCCGCCAGGTCTCGGTCCCATCGACGTAGAAGACGTATTGGTCGGGCAGCCAGAGGAGGGAGAACGTGTGGAAGCCTTCCATCACGCCGGGCACGCGCGAGACCTTGCCTTCGGACTTGTGATCTTTGCCGTAGCCGTCCCAATGCAAGGCGTGCTGGACCCGGTCGTCGAGCCACGGCTTCTCGAAGATGTCGATTTCGGTTCCGTCACGGCCTTCGTTGCCGACCTTGCCCACGCTGGGGTGATACAACCAGAAGGCCGACCAGTGGCCGGGCTGTTTCTGCAACTGGACACGGGCGACGTAATACCCGAATGCGTGCTCGAACTTGCCCCGCGTGCGGATGCACCCGTCGATGAACTTGTCGCCTTCGCGGAACGCGCGGAGGACGAGGTGCCCCTTGCCGTCCAGCGAGATGGCTTTGCGCATCCAGTAGCCGTCCCGGCGTTTGCCGTCGGGCGGGACCTCCCAACGGCTTTCGTCGAGGGTCGTTCCGTCGAACTCGTCGTGCCATACGAGCTTCCACGCCTTGCCCGAGGGCGGCGCGGGAAGCCGGTCTTGCACGGTCTCTTGCGGCATCGCCTTGAGCGTGAAGAGAACGACGATTGCAGCGGCAAGCAGGGTTGCACATCGCATGGGGGCATTCTCCGGTGAGGGTGGGGGTCTTGCCGGGTCGTAACCGCGCTTAGGGCCTGTAAAACAATAAGTTGGGCAATCTTATGGAACCCAAGGAAGCGAAGCGCCCTT
>JANLFZ010000116.1:0-469 GCA_024653385.1 Thermoguttaceae bacterium
CACTCGATCCCCACGATGCGCGGATCGAAGAGCCCAGGGGGGACGAAGGGGCGAAGGCCAAGGGACGCGCCTCGGGGTGTTTATCGAGCCACTCCTTCAGATCGAAGAGATCCTGCCCCCAATCGACATTGCTGTTGTGCAAGTGCCAGTGGCCGTTTCTTGGGCCGCCGGCCAGTTCGTTGAAGTACGACAGGCTGTAGGGATACACGGCAAGACTACCGGCGATCGACGCCAACAGCGCCAGGCCCGCCGCTGCGGCCAGGGGCACGTTTCGCGTCTCTTGCGCGACGGCGATTCTCGACGCCAGAATGAACGCGAAGGGGAAGATCGGCAACACATAGCGCAGGTGATGATTGAAGCCCGTCTGGGAACTGACTAGGGCCAGCACGGCGATAAGCGGGGCACAGAGCGTTATCTCGTCGCGCCAGGGCAAACGGTAAGCGCGCGAGGCAGCCGTGGCGACCGCCAC
>JANLFZ010000116.1:479-14274 GCA_024653385.1 Thermoguttaceae bacterium
CGGGACTTTGACGCTCAGGGCGTAGAGGTAATAGTACCACCATCCACCCAGCCGCCACTGGCCGCGCAGGTACGACCATTGGCGCCGGTCGAAATCCCATTGTTGTGCGTCGAGCCCCAACAGGTAGTTCTCTGGCAGCGGAACGGGCATGGCAGCCAACCATGTGCCCGCAAAACGATTCCCATAGACATTGCCGCGCCAATCGGGGCCTCCGTTCGCAAGGGCGCGGCTACAGAACCGGAACTCTCCCAATCGTCGGAACGAGCCTTCGAACCCATAACCCGCGTTGATCGACACGAGGCCGGCCGCGAGAATCGCCGCCAACTGGGCTGCCTCGAGCAAGCGCCCGCCCCCGCCAAGCCGAACGGGTCGCCGCGCGTTCCACGCCAGCCAGAGCAACGGCCAGAGGGCGAAGAGGATGATCCAAGTCGTCTTGGCCAGTTCGGCCAGGCCGAGCAGTATCCCCGCCACGACTGCGCTAGACCAACTGGGCGACTTGAGCCAGCGCCAGTAGACGTACGCGGCGGCGAGGCCCAGCGCGGCGGCGCCGACGTCGGGGGTGATCAGTCGGCCGTGTGCCAGAACGTTCGGGCAGAAGCACCAAAGGGTCGCGGCCACCAGCCCCGCGGCCCCGCCGTGCAATTCGCTTGCCCACCGAAAGCACACGTATGCGCCGAGGAGGCTGAAGGGGATGCACGTCCAGCGCGCGAGCGTCAAGAGCCGGAACGAACGCGCGCCATTGAGCTTTAGGAACTCGGTTCCCACCGGATGGAACTCGGGGCGTACCCCGATGCCCGTGGGCCTTGGCCCCCAATACGTCTTCGCGCCGGCGAGAACCACCGGGATCGTCGCGACCATGCGCACCAAGGGCGGGTTGACGCGATAGAGCGAGAACTCGCCGCGCTGCCAATGGCTGATACCCGCCGGCAGGTGACCGATTTCATCCCAGGTCATCGAGTCGTGGCAACCCCCGTAACCCAACAGCGCCGCGTGGATCGCCAGGAGAATCGCGAGCACGCTCGTGACGCCTCGACTTGACGCAGGACGCGAATCTCCACGTCGTTGCGGCATGTGCACGGCCGGTGAGGTCTCCTTCGCCGGGATAGGCGCTTTGGCTCCGCCGCCGATATTGTACGCCGCTTTCTGCGGTTCCCATCGGCGCCAGCGCCAGAGCGTGCGCAGGGCTTCGATGCCGTCGTGCCACCGGAGCTTCTTTCCTTCGCGGGTTGTGCGCGCGTGGTAGCGGATCGGAACCTCGATGATCTTCAAGCCCATGCGGCAACTCTTGGCAGTGACCTCGGGGCAGAACTCGAATCGCTCGCAGCGAAGGTCCATCGCGCGAAGCGTGGCCGTGGGGAACGCCTTGTAACAGGTCGCCTCGTCGGTGATGCGCACGCCGTACAGCAGGCGCACGCAGACGTTCAGCAGTGAAACGCCCAACCCCAGCACGCTCCAGCGCCGAGATTGGCCGCCCAGACGCCGCGAGCCGTACACCGCGTCGGCTTGGCCGGCCAGAAGGGGTTCCACGAGCCGCGGGTAGTCCGCAGGGTCGTACTCCAGGTCGGCATCCTGGACCAGGGTGAATCGCCCCCGTGCGGCTTGGAGCGCGGTGCGTATTGCGGCGCCCTTGCCCCGGTTGCGCGGGTGAATGAGGATCTCGACGCCGGACCGCTCCGCCCACGCCTTGAGGATCTCTGCCGTCCCGTCGGTCGAACCGTCGTCGACCACGATTACCTGCTTCGCGTACGGTGCCTCGACAACGCGCCGCAGCAGCGCGTCGAGCGTCGGCGCTTCGTTGTAGGCGGGGATCACGACCGTCAACAACGGTGCCCCAAGCGGATCCGGTCCTGAGAAGCCGATGGGCGGGCCACACTCCGCATGTTGCGTATCAAACTCATTCGGCGGCGTCGCCATGAAACGCTTCCCCTTGCCGATTCGCTAGACACGTCAAGCGCCCGGCCTGCGATGGAGGCCCGCGGGTCGGTGCGTTTCACGCGCCCACAGAGTCTACACAGCCTGGTCCTGGCTACTGGCGCGATGCTGCAGCCGAGCGTTGGCAAGCCACGCCAGCGCCGCGGCCGCCGCGACGCCCACGCCGATCGCCAGGGTCCAAGCGAGCCGGTGCGAGGCGGGCGGCGGCGCAATCATCGCCCCGCGCACTGGCATCTGCTCCAATTGGGCTGCCATCGTGTCGAGCTTGTTCTCCCGAACCGCCCCAGGGTCGACCTGGTAAGTTTTCAACGGCCCCGGCCGTTGATCGATGATGCGATCACCCGCCTTCAACGACAGAGCGGCCATCGAAAACAGCTCGTCGGAAAGCGCGGGGTTCGCGCGGAACCGATGGTACTCCCACTCGTACCGGATATCTGCCTTGCCCCAAAGCCAGCGCTGGATGCTCCCCTTGCGCACATACCAGGCGCCGGCGTCTTGTGCCCATTCGAGTCGGACGAGTTCCCCGTGCCGTACCTCATCGAGGAAGCTCTCCAGCGTTACCACGTTGTAGCCGGCCTCGGGCGCCGCCTCGAAGGTCTCTTGGAATCGGTCCGTCCAACGGATCCTCCCGCGAAGTCGGCCGTTGGGGAGTCTCTCGACGCTTACCCGTTGTGAAGCGAAATGCGCCATCCGGCCTACCCCTGCCGTGACGGACTGCAACGCAACCTGGAATCCGGCGGTCGCGCCGCGATAGCCCGATGGCGGCACGACGACTGGCGAACCGCGCCCCAGGTCGTGCTCGTAGTCCCTAAAGAAGACCGCGGACGGGTCGCCAACGATCAGACGCCGTGGCAGCCTCGATTCGTCGGTTATCGCGCGCCGGAAGTGCAGATTCAGGTGATAGCACTGGCCGCGGAAGCGCAGTTCGAACGCGACGTCGCCGATCAACGCGCCTTGCGGATCGTATTGCCGATACACGCCGGAGCCCTCGCCCGACTTGAGGCCCGCGCGGGCGCCGAGGGCGGCCTGCCGAACGAGATCGACGGGCGAGGCTGCCGCACCGGTTTCGGGGCCCCCCAGGGCCACTGCGACCAGCGACCACCAGACCACCAGGCTGGTTGCGGTCGTGTGGCACGCCCGGAGCGCAGCGACGGGCGTGGCAGGCCGCCCGTGGGGACACCGACGCCCTTCGTCCCTCAGGGCGTGGCACGCGACCGAGCAAGACGCGGCGCAGGTTATTGGCCCCCGGAAGATCGGCAAGCGGCAGAAGCGCCCGCAAAACCAGCCTGCCAGGGCCTCGCCCGGCAGCCGCCACCCTCGAAACCCTCGCCCTACGTCGGCCATCGGTCGCCTCCCCAAAGTTCGACCCGCTGACCTTCCCTGCATCGCTCCCGCGCCAGCCGACGAACGCCCAACCCGCGCGGGTCCGTAAACGGCCGTTATTCTAAACGAACCCGATCCGCGCGTCCAAGTACCCGTCCCGCGAAATTCCAGGTTATTCCAACGAGCCCCCATAGG
Source organism: Thermoguttaceae bacterium (assembly GCA_024653385.1). Taxonomy (GTDB): domain Bacteria; phylum Planctomycetota; class Planctomycetia; order Pirellulales; family Thermoguttaceae; genus JANLFZ01. Next base: position 3,930 of record JANLFZ010000116.1, read on the forward strand.
GTGGTGCCGTTTTCTTGCAAGTCCGGCAGTGCGGGTCGGGTGGCACGCCCGGAGCGCAGCGACGGGCGTGGCAGGCCGCGCGTGGGCGCCACCACGCCCTTCGTCCCTCAGGGCGTGCCACCCAATCCGCGTTGGGCGACCATCAAGCGTTGCCCTCGTGGTGCGGCTCGTCGATCGCGCCGGCCAGGTCTTGCCACAGGCCCTCGTAGGCCGAGACCATCTGCTGAAGGCTGAATTGCTGTTCCGCCCGCCGCCGGTTCTCTTGTCCAAGGGCTGCGGCAGACTCGGGATGGCTGAGCAGATGGACCAGCCGCTCGGCCAATCGCGGCGAGTCGCCGAAGGGGACCACCTGGACATCGGCCGACTCGCCGAGGAGTTCGCGAACGCCTTCGACCTCGGTGGCGACCACGGGCAGGCGACTCGCCATGGCTTGAAGAACGACGTTCGGCATGCCTTCCCAGCGGGAGGGAAGCACCAACAGGTCGCTGGCCGCCAGTAGTTCGGCCACGTCGGGCCGCCAGAGCGCGAAATGGACGCGCGACGTCAACCCGAATCGCTCCCTAAGCCGCTCCAAAGGCCGCAGTTCCGGGCCATCGCCCACCAAGAGAAGGTGGCAGCCGGGCACCCGGTCGATCCACAAGGGCGCACCGGCCAAGAGCCAGTCGAGCCCTTTTTGCCGATCCAATCGGCCCACGAAGGTGACGACACGGCTGCCGGGCGGGATGCCCAGCGGGGCCAGGTCGGCGGGCCTTGGCGCAGGATACTGGTTTACGTCGATGCCGTTGGGGATGACCACGAGCCGGTCGGCGGGCAGGCCGTGCCGCGCGGCGAATTGGGCGACCGACTGGCTCACGCACACGTGGCGGTCGACCCAGCGGTGCGTCAGGCGATCGAGCCAAAGGTGCCACCGCGCGCGTCGCTCGGCCACGCGAATGCCCGAGAGCACGCGCGGCACGCCGGCCCGGCGCGCTGCAAGCCGCCCCACGATATTGGCATGGAACAAGAACGTCTGCACCAGATGGGGACGTTGCTTTCGGAGTCGCGCGGCCAGGTCTCGAACGACCCGCCAAGCATCGCGTGCGCCACGGCCACCGAGGCAATGAACCTCGATCCCCGCGGCTTCCAGACGGGGAACACACGAGGCCTCCGGGCGATCGGGCCGAGGCCCGAGGCAATACACCACCGGAGCGAATCGTGCGCGGTCGATGTGGGTGGCCAGGGCGACGAGGCACAACTCGGCCCCCCCCGTGTCGAGATCGGTGATGCACAACGCCAGTCGCATGGGACGCATCGCGCCGTCTTCCGCCTCGGTCTGTCCCCTGCCCTTTGTGCCACGGGAGGCATATACTCACGGGGGCGGATGCCGAGGCTGTCTTTCCATCCTACCTCATGGCCATGTCGGATTTGGAGCAATACGACTATGAGCTGCCCCGGCGGCTGATCGCTCAAGCGCCGCTTGCCCGGCGAGCCGATGCGCGATTGCTTGTGGTCGATCGCACCAGCGGGAGCTTTAGCCATCGTCACGTGCGCGATCTGCCGGAAATTCTACTTCCGGGGGATTGTCTTGTCTTGAACGACACGAAGGTAGTCCCCGCTCGGTTGGTTGGATATCGGACCAATACCGGGGGGAGGTGGGAGGGTCTGTTCCTCGAATCGACCAAGGAGGGGCTTTGGCGCTTGATTTCCAGGACGCGGGGTCGCCTGGTTCCCGGCGAGACCGTGACCCTGCTGAACACCCAGGGCCAGGATGACATTCGCTTGCGCATGGGCGTGCCGCACTCCGAGGGGGAGTGGATCGTTCGGCCCGAGTCGGCCGAGGACCCGATGACGATTCTTCAGCGCGTCGGACGTGTTCCGCTGCCGCCCTATATCCGCAAGGGCGAGATGGTCGATGCCGACCGCGACGCGTACCAGACGGTCTTTGCGCGCACGCCCGGCGCCGTGGCCGCGCCGACCGCGGGCTTGCACTTTACCGATCTGTTGCTCCAGAAGATCGAGGCGGCTGGGGTCTCGATCGCGTGGTTGACGCTGCACGTGGGCCTCGGTACGTTCAAGCCGATCGTGAGCGAGGCCCTTGGCGAACACCGCATGCACGCCGAATGGGCCCAACTGTCCGAGGAAACCGTGGGCCGCATCCGGGCCGCCAGGCAACGGGGCGGGCGCGTGGTGGCCGTGGGCACGACGGTCGTGCGCGTGCTCGAAACCGCCGCGCAGGACGGCCCGCTGCGACCGTTTGCCGGCTACACCAGCCTGTTCATCCGGCCCCCGTATGAGTTCAAGGCGGTCGATGCCTCGAACGACGCTTCTGGTGCTGGCCTACACGTTCGGCGGCCGGGACCTGATCGCCCGGGCCTACCAGGAAGCGATCCGCGAGGAGTACCGATTTTACAGCTACGGCGATGCCATGCTGATTCTGTAACCGTACACGTGCCTGTCCCCTTCACGCCCCAAGGGGACAGTCCCCGTGAGCGGTTGCCTGTTCTTTATTTTTGGAGCCCATCAATACGAAAGGACGCCCCCCTTGCCGGAACCCCCATCTGAACATGTTCTCGTGGTGCCCACGGAGGTCTTTCACCGATTGGGCTACTTCCAGGGCTTTTGTGGCGACGTGGACCGTTATCTGGGTCAACTGCTCGATCCGAAGCACATCCACTATCGTCCGCGGCACGAGGTCGAGCAGGACCCCCGTTTCAAGCAGTTGATTCCCTACCTGATTTTCTGCCACACCGACGCATCGGGCCGGCTGGCGATTTTCCGGTACACGCGGGGCGGGGCCCAGGGCGAGGCCCGCTTGCGGAGCAAACGCAGCATCGGCGTCGGCGGACACATTTCGACCATCGACCGCGGCGCCGACGGCAGCGCCGACCCCTATGCCGAAGGCATGCGCCGTGAACTGGAAGAAGAAGTCGTGCTCGACACCCCCTACACGTCGCGCTGCGTCGGGCTGATCAACGACGACCAAACCGAGGTAGGCCGGGTCCACCTGGGCGTGGTTCATCGGATCGATGTCCAGCGGCCCGCGGTTCGACCCAGGGAAAGCGAACTCGTCGAGTGCGGCTTTTACCCGGTCGAAGCGCTCTTGGCCGACCTGTCGGGCTTCGAAACCTGGTCGCAGATCTGCTTGCAAGCGCTGTTCGCCGGACACGCCAAGCCGTGAAGCAGCGCACGCCGCCGGCGACCATTCACGGGGACGGTCCTTACAACAGGCTCTCCAGCAGCAACCGCATCTTGCGCATCTCGGCGTTCTGGTCGACGTCGGGCAAGGGCGGCATGTCGATGCACAAGGCCCGGTTGTAATTGAACTTGCCGAGTTGGATCACCAGTTTGCCGTACTCGATCTGGCCCTGGCCCACGCGCACCTGGAGCTTCTCCTTCGTGCTGTCGCGGAGCCGGACATGGCACGTGTACTTCATCACCTGCTCATAGCTTGCGCCTTTGTGCGGGCCGCAAAGATAATGGCTGGGGTCGAGGGTCAACGCCAGGCCCTTGACGTTGTCGCACAAGACCACGGCCGTGTCGGGGTTTTCCGTCATGCGGCCGGCCTCGGTCAACAAGCCCACCACCACCCCCTCGGTCGACGCAATGGCCGATAATCGCCGAAGACGCTCGATCTCGGCGTTGAACGGCGTGCCCACTTCGGACGCGCGAACCGTGATGGTCACCACCTTGGTCGCCTTGGCCAGCTTGCAGCAAGCGGCGAATTGCCGGTAATACTCCTCTTCGGAGGGCGTCTCGATGTCCACGCTGAAGGCCGTGATCGTCATCCGATGCGTCTGGCGGCACAGGCGCAGCGCGCGTTCCGGGTCGGCCAGCACCTCCGACGGCTTCAAATGCCCACCCGACTCGTGAATCGTGATCTCCACGTTGGTAAATTCGAGGTCAGCCAAACGCTGAAGGGCGTCGCCCAGCGGCAACTCGGGAAAGCATCGTGTCGAAGCGGCAACGAACACCCTCTACTCCTTTCGGGCCAACAGGTCTGGAACACGGCTCCTTGTCTGACTTAGATTAGAGTGTCGATCTGGCGCGTTTGACAATCCATCCTAAGGGTATCGGGCATGGACCCCACTCAACACCCCCAAACCAACTATGGCGTACCGCCGTCTCTCCCATCGGGAACCGCCTCGTTCCCCCCGCCTCGACCGAAACGGCGAGTGTGGGCCACGCTTGCGGTCCTTCTGCTGCTCCTGATGCTGGGCGGTTCCTTGCTACTCAACCTTGCCTTGATCGGCACGGGTGCCTCGCTCGGAGGGGAGCCTCGAATCCAGGAGAGGCATTTCTCCCACGAACGACTCGCCGAGAACAAGGTCGCCATCCTCCATGTCGAAGGCACTCTTTTGGAGGGGCATGGATACGTCAAACGGCAGATCGATCAAGCACTGAAGGACGATGCCGTCAAGGCCGTGGTCGTGCGTATCGACTCGCCCGGTGGAACCGTCAGCGCCAGCGACTTCATCTACCATTACCTTCACAAGCTCGGCAAGGAAAAGAACATACCGATTGTGGTCAGCATGGGGGCGATCGCGGCCAGCGGCGGGTACTACGTTGCGATGGCCGTCGGCCCCACGCCGGATACCATCTTTGCCGAGCCCACCACATGGACGGGCTCGATTGGCGTCATCATTCCCCATTATGACGCCAGCGCGTTGCTCGCCGAATGGGGGGTCAAGCAAGACTCGATCGTCAGCCATCCGCTGAAGGGCATGGGCAGTTTTACCCGCGCCATGACCGACGAAGAACGCAAGATCCTGCAAGGTCTGGTCGACGAGAGTTTCGCCGAGTTCAAGAGCATCATCCGCGAGGGCCGCCCGAAGTTCCAGAAAGACCCCCAGGCCCTCGATCGACTCGCCACGGGCCAGGTCTACACCGCCCGGCAGGCGAAGGAAAACGGCCTCGTCGACCGGATCGGCTACTTGGAGGACGCGGTCGACCGGGCGATCCAACTGACCGGGCTGGGCGCGGACCAGGTCCACGTGGTCGAGTACAAGCGCGAGTTCTCGCTGGTCGATTTCCTGCTGGGCAGTCAGGCCCGAGGCCGAGCCTTCGATCCCGCGGCGCTGGTCGAGCTGGCGGTTCCCCGAGCCTATTACCTCTGGACGTGGTTGCCTCCCGCCATCACGAGCGCCGTTCCGCGCGGCCGAGAGTAACGATGAAAGCCATGCTTTTGCGGCAGATCGCGCCGATCGACTCGTCGCCGTTGGCGTTCGCGGAGGTGCCGTCGCCCGAGCCCGGCCCGGGCGAGGTGCGGATCGCGGTTTCCTGCTGTGCGATCTGCCGAACCGACCTTCATGTGATCGAAGGCGATCTGCCCCAGCCGAATCTGCCGCTGGTTCCCGGCCACCAGATTGTCGGCCGCGTGGATGCCTTGGGCCCGGGGTGTGCGCGGCTGCGGGTCGGGCAGCGCATCGGCGTGGCGTGGTTGCGGGGCACGTGCGGGCAGTGTCCCGATTGCGCGGCCGGCCGAGAGAACCTCTGCGAGTCGGCCCGGTTCACCGGCTACCATGCCGATGGCGGCTATGCCGAGCAGGCCGTGGTGGCCGAGGAGTTCGCCTATCCGATCCCCGACGCTTTCTCCGACGTCGAAGCCGCTCCACTGTTGTGCGCGGGCATCATCGGATACCGCGCCCTTCGCCGGAGCCGGCTTCCCCCGGGCGGCAAACTGGCCTTGTACGGATTCGGGTCGTCGGCGCACGTGGTCATCCAGCTCGCGCTGGCGCGGGGATGCGAGGTGTTCGTCGTCACTCGGGGCGAACGGCATCGTCGGTTGGCGCGCGCCATGGGCGCGGCCTGGGTGGGCGAGCGCGCGGCCGACATGCCCGACAAGGTCCATAGCGCCATCATCTTCGCTCCGGCCGGCGAGTTGGTCCCGCCCGCGATGGAAATGCTGCGCCAAGGCGGGACCCTGGCCTTGGCGGGCATCCACATGACGCCCATCCCCGCCATGGACTACCAGCGCACGCTGTTCTACGAACGCGATCTCCGCTCGGTGACGTGCAACACGCGGGACGATGGCCGAGAGCTGTTGGCCGAGGCCGCCGCCATCCCGATCCGGCCGCATACCACCTTGTATCCCCTGGCCGACGCGAACCGCGCGCTTCGGGATCTCAAGCACGACCGCATCGCCGGCACGGGCGTCTTGGTGCTGGATTCGTAAGACCCGAGGCGCGGTCCTCACGGCAAGGTCGCCAAGCCGGGCGCCGCCTCGCCCCCTTGTTCGCCAAACGGTTTGCGATATGATTCTCCGGCGTGGGAGCGCCCTTACAAAGGGATACACACATGGCACCGAAGCGGATCGCGATCGTGGGGGGCGTGGCGGGTGGCGCGGCGTGCGCGGCGCGCCTTCGGCGGCTCGACGAGCACGCCGAAATCTACATGTACGAGCGCAGCGCCGAGATCTCGTTCGCCAATTGCGGCCTGCCGTACTACCTGGGCGGCGTGATCGCCGAGCGGCAGCGCCTCCTGGTGGCCACGCCCGAGCGGTTCCGCGACTGGTTCCACGTCGAAGTCCGGACGCGCCACGAGGTGCAACGGATCGACCGGCGCGCCCGGACGATCGAGATCCGGAATCTGGTCACGGGCACGGCCTCGATCGAGCGGTACGACGCGCTGGTCCTCTCCCCCGGCGCGCAGCCCATCCGGCCCAACCTGCCGGGCATCGACCTGCCCGGCATCTTCACGCTCCGCAACCTCGACGACATGGACCGGATCGAGGCGTGGATCGAGCAGCGGCGGCCGGGGCGCGCCGTCATTGTCGGGGCAGGTTACATCGGGCTGGAGATGGCCGAGAACCTCGCGCGGCGCGGCTTGGAGGTGGCCATGCTCGAAAAGGCGCCCCAAGCCATGCTCTCGATGGACCCCGAAATGGTCGCCCCGGTCTATGCCGAGTTGCGCCGCCACGGGGTGGACCTGCGCCTGGGCAACGGTGTGGCCGCCTTCGAGGCCGCCCCTGAGGACCGGCTCACGGTGGTCGCCGAGGGCGGCGAACGGCTCACGGCGGGCGTGGTGATCCTGGCCCTGGGCGTGCGGCCCGACGTGCGATTGGCCCGCGATGCCGGCCTCGAGATCGGGGCCGCCGGCGGCATCCGCGTCGACGACCAGATGCGGACCAGCGATCCGGCCATCTGGGCCGTCGGCGACGCGGTCGAAACCCGGGACGTGGTCACGGGCCAATGGACCGTCGTTCCGTTGGCCGGGCCCGCGGCCCGCCAAGCCCGCGTGGCCGCCGACGCCATCTGCGGTCGCGACACGAAGTACCGCGGCACCCAAGGCACCGCGGTCGTCGGCGTCTTCGGCCTCACCCTCGCGCTGACCGGCGCCAGCGAGAAGACCCTCCGTGCCCGTGCGATTCCCTACGAGAAAAGCTACACGCACTCGCCTCACCACGCCGGGTATTATCCCGGCGCCGAGATGATCGGCCTGAAGCTCCTGTTCTCGCCCGATAGCGGCCGGATCCTCGGGGCGCAGGCCGTGGGCCGCTCGGGCGTCGAGCGCCGGATCGACGTCCTGGCCGCGCTTCTCCAGAAGGGCGGCACCGTCTACGACCTGGAAGAGGCCGAACTGTGCTACGCCCCGCAATACGGCAGCGCGAAGGACTCGGTCAACATCGCCGGCTTCGTGGCCGGCAACATCCTCCGCGGCGACGTGGCGCTGGCCCACTGGGACCAGTGGCACCAGCGCCGCCAGCGGCAAGAACCGCCCCTGGTGATCGACGTCCGCACCGCCGGCGAGGCGGCCGCCGGCGCCGTGCCCGGTGCGGTGAACATCCCCTTGGGCGAACTTCGCGCACGACTCGGCGAGCTTCCGCGCGACCGCGAACTCTGGGTCCATTGCGGCGTGGGCCAGCGCTCCTACTACGCCAGCCGGATTCTGCGCCAGCATGGGTTTTCCGTCCGGAACCTCTCGGGCGGAATGCGCACCTTCCAACTCCTGCCCGCGCCCCAGGACGGCCCGAACGCTTCGTAACGGCCGGCCGCGAGACCATGCCCCCGCGCCGACGGCGAACAACACGCCGAGTTTTCCCCCTGCCGATTAGGCGCGGGCGGCCATGACTTCCGCCGGGTCGGCCGGGGGGGCTTCCCAAGGGGGCCCGACATGAGGTACATTATGGCACGCATGTTCACTAAGGGGCGTGGTTGACCCGCGTGCGGTCGCTTAGGCCCTGACAGCGAAACGCCGTTGAGGAGGCGGGGCGCGATGGCCCTCAAACGGATCTTCCTGGGATGGAATCGGCCCGGGCTGGCGCGCGTGGCCGAGTACCTGATCGAGCAATGGGCCAAGCCGGGGGCGTTGGACCTGTCGGGCGTCACGGTGGTCGTGCCGGGGGGGCGGGCCGGCCGGCGCCTGCTCGAGATCCTCGTCGACTACGCCGACCAGCGCGGCACGGCCCTGTCGCCGCCGGAGATCGTCACGCTGGGCCGGTTGCCGGAGCTGCTCTACGTCCCCAAGCGCCCGTTCGCCGACGAGCTGACGCAGCAACTGGCGTGGATCGCGGCGTTGCGCCGGTGCGAGCCGAAAGAAGTCGAACCGTTCCTTCCCGCCATGCCGGCGACCGGCGACTTGCCCGCCTGGCTGGCCCTGGCCGAGATGCTTGCCCGGGTCCATCGCGAGTTGGCCGCCGACGGGCTGGGTTTTCTCGATGTGGAAGCGCAAGGGCGCCGCGTGTCGGGGTTTTGCGAGTCGCCGCGGTGGCGGGCACTGGCCGCGGTCCAGCGGCGGTACTTGGAGACGCTCGACAGCCTGGGCTTGTGGGACGTCCAGACCGCGCGCCTGGTCGCCGTTCGCCAGCGCGAGTGCCAAACCCGATCCGACGTCGTCCTGGCCGGCACCGTCGATCTGAACCGCGTCCAGCGGCAACTGCTCGACCAGATCGCCGCGCGGACCACGGCCCTCGTCCTGGCCCCCGCCGACTTGTCCGATCGGTTCGATGGGTACGGGTGCCTTCGGCCGGCAGCGTGGCAAGAGGCGCCGATCGGCATCGACGACGAGCAGATCGAATGGGTCGCCGGTCCCGCCGAGCAGGCCGCGGCCGCCGTGCGGACGATCGCGGGCTATGGGGGCCGCTACGCCGGCGACGAGATCACCGTCGGCGTGCCCGATCCCGAGGTCGTCCCCTTTCTCGAACAGTACTTGCGACAATGCGGCGTGGCGACGCACAGCGCGGCCGGGCGCCCGATCGGCCGCACCGCGCCGTGCGCCCTGCTGGCCGCTGCCGCCGAACACCTGGCAAGCCGGCGGTTTGCCACGCTGGCGGCCCTGGTACGGCATCCGGATCTCCAGGACCGGCTGGCGGCCCAAGGCGTCGAGGGCGATTACCTCAGCGAGTTGGACGCCTATGCCGGGCAACACATGCCCTACACGGTCGACGGCCCGTGGCTGGGGCCGCCCGAGGAGCGCCGCACGATCGAGCAAGTACACCGGGCCGTCGAGGACTTGTTGGCGGGCTTGCGGGGCAGCCCCCGCCCGTTGCCAGCCTGGGGGCAGCCGATCCTCGACCTGTTGACCGCGGTGTTCGGCGCCCGGCCGCTTTGCGCCACGGCCGAACCCGACCGGACCGTGCTGTCGGCGTGCGAACGCATCCGCAGCGCGGTATTGGACCTGCGGGAACTTCCGGCCGAGTTGGCGCCGAGCGTGTCCGGGGCCGAGGCCGTGCGCCTGGTGCTCGGGCAGGTCGAGGGCGAGTCGATTCCCGGCATCGCCGAGCGCGGGGCGATCGAGCTGTTGGGTTGGCTGGAACTGCCCTTGGACGATGCCCCGGCCCTGGTGGTGACGGGCTTCAACGAGGGCATCGTCCCTTCGGCCGTGCGCGCCGATTTGTTCCTTCCGAACCAGTTGCGCACGGAACTCGACCTGGACGACAGCGACCGCCGCTACGCCCGCGATGCCTATGCCTTAAGCGTCTTGGCGGCCTCGCGCGAGCGTTTGAAGCTGATTGGAGGCCGGCGGTCGGCGGCGGGCGACCCGCTGGCGCCCAGCCGGCTGTTGCTGGCCTGCGATGCGGAAAGGGCGGCTCGGCGCACGGTGCGGTTGTTTTCGGCCGCCGAAGCGCCCGCGCCGGCGGCCCCCTTGCCCGGCGCGCCCTTGCCGGGGCGCGCGCGTTCGGCGTTCGACGTTCCGCGGCCCCAGAAGCTGGCCGAGCCGGTCACGTCGATGCGGGTGACCGAGTTCCGCGACTACCTGGCCTGCCCGTACCGTTATTATTTGCGCCACCGGCTGGGGCTCGGGGCGCTGGACGACTCGGCCGAGGAACTCGACGGCGGGTCCTTCGGGGCGCTGGCGCACGAGGTGCTCCGAGCGTTTGGCGAAAGCAAGGTGGCCCTCTCGACGGACCCCGACGAGATCTTCGCCTACT